>DATEPD010000407.1:0-6321 GCA_035273365.1 Nitrospiraceae bacterium
CAATGAAGGACGCTGATTATTACCGCTGATTCGTTTCGTTATCGTCTCAACGGAGGCCGTTAGCCAAAACACCGTGCTATTCTTCTTCAACGCCTCAACATTCTGCACGCGAAGGATAGCCCCACCGCCGGTATCAATCACAAGATGGTCACGGCTGGCGAATTCTCTGCAGATATCGGACTCCAGATCGCGAAAGTATTCCCATCCCTTTTGGGCAACGATCTCAGGAATCGAGCACTGCGCACGTCTGACGATCTCTGCATCGGTTGACACCAGCTTTCGTCCCAATCGTGCTGCGAGTAGCCTACCCACCGTACTCTTGCCGGTCCCCCGATATCCCATTAGCACAATATTCATGTGAAGCGAGAATCCAGGACAGAGCGCATCACATCGACTGGAGCAATCTGATTGGTCCAGAGCTCGAACTGCGCCGCCGCTTGATGAAGGAACATCTCGAGTCCTGGAATCGCGCGACAGCCTGCGGCCTTGGCATCTTTCAGCAACTGGGTGTCCCGAGGGTTATACACGATATCCATGACTATCAGTCCCGCATGAAGCGATGTCGCCGGCACTGAGGTTTCATGCACTTTGGGCGACATGCCCACCGGGGTGCAATGGATCAGCACATGAGTATCCGGCAGAACCTTTCTCAATGTACTCTCATCGAGGGACGATTCCTGCACGGTCATTCTTGTCTTCATCTGGAGATCTCGTACCAAGACTGTGCGTTCCAGGTCATCGATTCCGAGTATGGTCAAGCAACCGATCCCATCCTCTGTTCCAAGCGCAAATGCAATTGCGCGAGCAGCGCCTCCAGACCCGAGCATGACTACTTTCTGTTGTTTCAAAGATACCGTGCCTTCACGAAGTGCGCGCAATGCACCGATCGCATCGGTGTTATACCCTGTGAGGATCCCGCCCTCAGCTACAATGGTATTGATTGCCCCGATATGACGTGCGGTCGGTTCGACAATGTCAAGATATGGAAGGGACGTCACCTTATGGGGGATGGTCACGCTGGCGCCGCGAAAATTTCCAAGGGCGCGAAGACCCTTGATCGCATCGCCGATCGCTTCTACGCGGAACGCCAGATACACGAAGTTCAGCCCAAGTTTCTGAAATGCAGCATTATGAATTGCGGGCGACAGCGAATGCTCAACTGGATTGCCGATGACACCGCAGAACTGGGTATGTGCATTGATATCCATAAGATTCGGGAAGTGAAGACTGACAAACACCCATCGCCGTCAGTGCGGCCATAATCGTTCGCAGGGACAACTGTTCACGAGATGGTCATCCCTCCATCGATAGGAAAGGTCCCGCCTGTGATCCAGGCTGCCTCGTCGGAGGCCAAATAGAGAACCATCTTAGCCACCTCTTCTGGCTTCCCGGCTCGGCGGATAGGATAGTGCGACAGAATGGAATCTAACTGCTCGGGGTTGCTCATCAGCGGAGCGGCCATCGGCGTATCAATGAGTCCGGGATTCACCACGTTGCAGCGAATGCCCTCCTTGGCATAGTCAACTGCCAGAGCTCTGGTTATGGCATCGAGTGCCCCCTTGGAAGCAGCATAGGCTGACAATGTGGGAAGCCCGACCAAGCTTGCAATGGAAGAGATATTGACGATCGCTCCCTTTCCCTGTTTCAACATCTGCGGTAGGACGGCTCGCGTCATCCTGAACACTCCGGTCAGGTTCACGTCGAGAACATAGGCCCATGTTGCATCATCGATCTCGTGCAAGCGCTTCCCAAAGTCTCCTGCTCCGGCATTGTTGACGAGGATATCGAGCCGCCCGAACTGCCGCACTGTCCGATGGACCATTTCCTTGACATGGGATTCATCTGTGACCGATCCGGCAACGGCACAAACTTTGCCCTCTTCCTTCACAATATCGTTCACAACCCGGTCCAGCTCCCCTTGGCGTCTCCCCGTGATCACGACCGATGCCCCCTCGCGCGCAAAGGTTTTCGCGATCGCTTCACCAATTCCGGCGTTGCCTCCCGTGACTACCGCAACCTTTCCGCTTAACCGATTCATCGGGTATGATCCTTCCGCTCTTCGTGAGCATCAGTGACGGCGCCTACAGACTCAACAACTTGAGCTGTGGGCCACAAGCCAGATTCGATTTTCCTGGCTACTGTGATGAATCCTGAATGCGCGACCATTCGATGATCGGGTCGTATGCTACGTCCCTGAACCGACCATGTCCTCAGCAACGTTTCAAATGTTTCAACCTTACCAAAGACCTTCGCTCGCTCAAGAGCCTCCACCGTCTGCACCACCTGGGGGACAGTGGGAACAAAGCTTAAATACATCCCGCCCGAACGGAGGACTTGTGCGGCATGAGGCACCACCTGCCAAGGCTCAGGAAGGTCAAGGACGAGACGATCGAAGGGTAGACCATCGTCGAGCAGATTGATCCCTTCGTATGCGTTCCGACGAAGTGGGATGAGATTCGGCACCTGGCCCATGTACCGTTCAATATTTATCATCGCCGTTCGCGCAAAATCCTCCCTGGCTTCATACGTTACCACCAAGCCACGCAGACCCACCGCACGCAAGAGTGCCATCGTCAAAGCCCCGGAGCCGGTTCCCGCTTCGAACACACGCGCACCAGGATAGACATCGGCCCACATGGGAATGAGCGCAAGGTCTTTCGGATATAGCACCTGCGCGCCACGCGGCATCTTCAGCACATAGTCGCCAAATGTGGGCTTGAGCGCCAACATTGTCTTGTTGCCGGAAAGCATGACGAGAGAGCCATCGGGCTTTCCAATGAGGTCGTCGTGGGCAATTTTGTGACCACTCAGTTGGTAGAGATCCCCGGCCTTCAGAGTCAGGGCATACTGCCGCCCTTTCTTGTCGACAAGGTGGATGCGTTCGCCTGACTGAAAATGTGACATCGGGAATTCATTCTAGAAGTGCTACGCCAAGTTTTCAACAAGACAACAACTACAATGACGAAAATATTGACCTCACAAAGGTCATACGAAGACAGTTACGCTGAAAGCAAATTCGAAGCCTCCCCACACCCTCGCCGATGCGCTGACATAATCGTTAGGAATCCCGTCGCATAACAACTCGCTCATCTGACGGTCGTTGAAATCGCCTCGGAGAAAAACTTCACCACGATTTTCCCATTCCCATCAATACGATCGTCCCCCTTTCTGACCCAGAAGTCAGATCCATAAGTAGATGCTGTGGCAGTTGGGCTATTGCTTATAGATTTCCAACACATCTGCAGCAAGGTTGCCTCACTTCTTTTCAAATCTCCTCATTAGAATACTTTAATAGTGCTGTCTTTTCCTGATGATCGCGATTCACCTTTCTTATACGCGATCCAGCACAGGATTTGCTGCGTAGAGAGATATCAGAACAGCGAGCCCAGAATGAATCGTTTGGGGGATATTTGTCTCTAATGAATTAAGGTCACAACCCTGGGAAGTAATGCATCAGATAGTCAGAGGAGGGCCGATGATATGAAAAAGCATCTATTCACAATTCCTGAGCCGGAAGAACTGGTCACGATTGCAAAGGACGTTGATGCGGACGATCCCGAGGCAAGTGACCTGTTGGATGTGATCGGCCGAGAGACCTCCGAAGAGGAGTCACCAGAGGAGCTGACAAAGAAGGTGACTCGTACCACCGTGAGCGGCGGCCCATTCATGCTGGAGTCACTCTATTTTCGCTCCTTTGGCGAACGAGCCCTGTTGACCAGAGAAGAAGAGGTCGAGCTGGCGAAGAAAATCGATAGCGGAACGAGCACCATCCGCAAGGCCTTACGCCATGCTATACGAACCTTCTCCCGGCTCAAGCGCTCGGACTCTGTACTCGAAGCTCAACGCACACTCCAGATGGTCAGAGGCTTGAGCGGACTCTCAGCCAGCGCGATCGATAGGGCCGAGCAGACCCTCGCCGAGATGGTCAGGCAGGGAGCAGGGCAACAGAAACTTCCGATTACCATCGCGAAGCAGCTGAAAGAAGAGCTGACATCCCTACGCTCTGCTCGTATCGTACTCGAACGGGCAAAGGACGAATTGGTTCGCTGTAATCTGCGGCTCGTGGTAGACATCGCAAAACATTACACGGGCCGTGGGCTGACTTTGCTGGATCTTGTGCAAGAAGGAAATATCGGGTTAATGAAAGCGGCCGAGCGCTATCAATACCGCAAAGGATTCAAATTCAGCACCTATGCAACCTGGTGGATCCGTCAAGGCATCACACGTGCGCTGGCTGATCAATCACGGACCATTCGCATTCCGGTTCACCAAACCGAAGCCTCGCACCGTATCCTCCGCGTAACCAGACGACTCGGGCAACAGATGGGCCGCCCGGCTCGACTCGAAGAAGTCGCGCAGGTGCTACGAATGAGACCGGAGCGACTCCACGAAACCGTGCAAGCCTTTCAGGAGCCGGTCGCCCTGGAGAAGCCAGTGGGTGACGGAAGCACGGAATTCGGAGAACTGCTCCCCGACCTGCAAGCCGTTCCGCCCGATGCCCATGTGCACCGGACGGACATGTCGCACCAGCTCGAACGCATTCTCGGCATGCTCACACCCCGAGAGCAAACCGTTATCCGTCTGCGCTTCGGTATCGGTTACGATGAAGCCTGCACCTTGGAGCAAGTGGGACAGAGCCTCTCGGTGACGAGGGAACGGATTCGTCAGATCGAAGCAAAAGCGCTTAAGAAATTGAAGACTCCACAAGTTAAGGAGATGTTTGCCGCCATCCAGTAAGCCACAGACTCATGAAGCAGAAAGGGGCGAGGACAATCCTCGCCCCTTTTCTGTTCTGCGACTTTCACCCTGAGAGGACTTGTGCGACAATGAGCCAACTCAAGTAAACGAGGCCGCATGATTTGTGTGCGCACAACACAGAGGAATTCGCTTTTCTTTCTCTTCTTCTCACTTTCATTCCTTCTCATTTTTATCATCGCCTTGGAATTTGGCAGGCCGATCATCAACACTGAACCACCAATTGGATCGGTTCCCTCACATGAAAAATCCCTGTTGGTACCCGCAGTCGTGACGGAAATATGTCCCTTTACCGTCACCATGCTCACGCGCGCCATTTCGGCAACTCCCACGCAAGCTCACGCGGCTCGGGGTGCGGCATCATTCTCAATGGGAACGGATACATCTTGCCCGTCGTCTGAGGTCTCGAGAATTGTGACATCATGACCACCGTAAACTACTATCACATATGCAATCTCGGAGATCTTTCGCCCTCCCTCCGACGGTCAGGAGACCAGCCAACCTGGCAACTGACCATTCAGAGAAAGACTTCCCAGTCCACGATCTCACATCAGAATCCACTGTCACTGAAGGCTGTCTCATGAATTTCTCAGATGGGCCACACCCGGGTCACGATTTCCCAGGACAAAGGAGTGAGCCCCTCCCAAAACCTACCCCACGAGCTGGTGCGCTCGTCCGATTTTCGCAACCGATCCCCTATGACGAAGCATGGATACTTCAGAAACAGCTACAAGAAGAACGGATTGCGGAGAGACAGGGGGATGTGTTGTTACTTCTTGAGCACTCGCCAGTTTATACCCTGGGCCGCACCACCCAACCAGCACATTGGGACTGCGGGGAAGAAGTCCTCCGCCGAACAGGCGCCAGCGTCCAGTCCGTAGATCGTGGCGGCTCGATTACCTACCATGGGCCTGGACAGGTTGTAGGCTATCCCATCCTCAAGCTATCGCATTATTGCTCAGGGCCGAAACAGTATGTGCGGAAGTTGGAGGAAGTCTTGCTCCATACACTCTCACAATGGGAGATTGGAGGGTATCGCCTTGAGGGGAAGCCTGGTGTCTGGGTGCGCTGGAATCATGCTGACGCGAAGATTGCCGCCATCGGAGTCCGGATCGATCATGGAGTCACGATTCACGGATTTGCACTCAATGTCGATCTGGATCTTACCCCTTTTTCTCATATCATGCCCTGCGGACTGGTACGGTGCCGCATCACATCCATGGCCGAGGTGCGGCAGTCCGCCATATCGTCCTCAGTCGTTGCGCAGCAGGTAGGACAGGAATTCGCGCGAATGTTCAACATGCAATGGACGAGTTCCCCACCCAACATCATGAGGCAGAAACACCCTGATTACCATCTCACCTCGATGTCCAGGCTGCACACCTGACCAAAGGAAAAGGAATCCCCAATGTACGAACTCGACACACCAACTTTCCGACTGGCGGTTGCACAATTTGATCAAGCAGCCGAGACCATGGAGCTTGATCCCGACTTACGAGAACGGCTGAAACTTCCTCAGCGGTCGCTGATTGTCAGCGTGCCTGTCCGAAGGGATGACGGACGGGT
>DATEPD010000408.1:0-5447 GCA_035273365.1 Nitrospiraceae bacterium
GTAGGATGCATCATAATTCCATTCTGCCATCCGTTTCTAGACAACTCGCTCAACGACCGTCGCGAGCCCATACCACACACAGTGTCATGTATGAGATGGACGGAGAAACAACTTGTATCGATGATCCACTTTATCGCACCCTACGAGGCGCGTGATTCCGACAGAGGAGCCTCGAAGGCCGCATGGGCATGGTCACAACATCTGCGAGCAAGAAAACACTCCTGGCCGGAGCGATCGGTAATGTGCTCGAATGGTATGATTTTGCGCTCTATGGATACTTCGCACCAGTGTTCGCCGCCCTGTTCTTCCCGTCCGACTCTCCTTCAGTGTCGTTGATTGCCGCCTTCAGCGTCTTTGCCGTCGGATTTCTCGCCCGTCCCCTCGGAGCCATGCTGTTCGGCTATTGGGGCGATACACTGGGACGACGCCATGCCTTGGCCTGGTCGATCCTGCTCATGGCTATCCCGACCTGCCTGGTGGGACTGTTGCCGACATACGAATCCATCGGAGTGATTGCCCCCATAGCCCTCACCCTCTGCCGGTTTCTCCAGGGACTGTCGGTCGGCGGAGAATTTACCGGGTCAGCCACGTTTCTCGTCGAACATGCCGGCGCTTCGCAACGCGGCTATGTCGGAAGTTGGGCGGGTTTCAGTGCTCAGATCGGCGCGCTGTTAGGCTCCGGCGTGGGGGCTCTGATCAGCTCACTCCTCGCGGACGAGACACTCCGTGACTGGGGTTGGCGGATCCCCTTCATGATGGGCGGCTTTATTGCCGTGGCGGGATGGTACGTGCGAACCAGAGTTCCCGAGTCGCCGGCCTTCGAAACAATCCGCCTGGCAGGTGGGCTCGCATCTTCCCCCATCAACGATGTGTTCACGACGCAGCGGCTTGCCGTAGGGAAAGTCGTCTGCCTCGTATGGCTGCACGGTGTGGCATTCTATCTATTGTATGTCTATATGACGACCTACCTTGTGACGGTGACGTCTGTTCCACTTGCCACAGTCCTCGTTCTGAATACAGGCTGCATGGCACTCCTCGCGCTGTTGATTCCTCTGATGGGGGCCTGGTCGGATCGGATCGGGCAGGCTCCCCTGCTGATGACGGGAGCCATAGGGATCGTACTCTTGTCCTATCCATCTTTTCTCTGGCTCACGAGCAACAACCTGCCCCGTATGATTGTCGCTCAAGTATTCCTCACCCTGCTAGTTGCCTGCTACATGGGACCATTCTTTGCTGCTGTCACCGACCTCTTCCCGACTGCGCAGCGCTATACCGGCCTCTCGGTCGGCTACAACGCCGGGGCAGCCTTATTCGGCGGCACTGCTCCACTGATTGCCGCGCTTCTCATCGAATGGAGCGGTAATGTCTTAGCACCGGCCTTCTACTTGAGCTTCTGCGCAACTGTGTCCCTAGCGGTCACGCTCACGCTTCGACCGAGAGGACCAGCCTCGCCAGCACCATAACGATGCTCGGTATCCGTACCCAGGGGGCGCTTACGCACCACGCCGCGCAGACATGCGGTAGAATCATCCAGGTCATGCCGACATCTGTCGCAGAGAACTGGACTCTTCTCCTTCCCTGGCTGCTGCTGGCGACGGTTATCTGGTTCTTCTACCCGAGCCTCACACAAGCGGTCGACTCTGGCAACGAGGTCGCTGTCTGGTTTGAGCAGGGCCAGCTGGTCGCCACCAGTGTAGTAAGCGGCCGCCGAGAGATTCCACTCGATGCCCACGAAACCGTCACCGGGTCAGGTGCAAACGGCATCAATGCCGTTGTCGTGACCTCCCGCCGGCTGTTGGGTTTCTCTAGCCGTACCTTTATTTGGACGGAGAGGGACCGCGACCTCAATGAAAAGATCCTCGAACGGCGGGTGTTGCCCACATTCAGCGTGGTGAGAACGGATAAGCATCTGTACGGATTTCGCGACGCGAACGGAGTCTGGCTGGATGAACCCCTCCTCAAAAACGCTTGGCGTCCACGAGCGCATCAAGAAGTTGGACAGCGAGAAAGGCCTCATCATCGTCACCACCAGCAACCGGATATTCGTGTTCGGCAGCCGTTTAAGCGGATGGGAGGAATTCGAGTGAGGCTTCGGCTCTCCGCTCAAAGCCTCGCTTGGACGAGTCACGAATGCTGCTGATGACTTCTGATTTTCGTGCTATTTCGGCCCCAAGACATCCTTGAATATTACAGCGAGGTCGCGAAGCGCCCGGGCGCCGTCGCCGACAAAGGCAGACCCATGCATCGTCGCCAAGGTCTTCGGCTGTAACCCGGCCAGCCGATGGAGCGTCGGCTCGGTGAGTGTAGAGTACGGCATATAGTTGGCTAACGGCCCTTGCTGATACTCCACGAGCACCTGTCGACAGCGGCCCAGCACGTCAGAATGCGTGGCCGGCTCAACATCCCCGTTCTGATGAAAGAGGTCCGAACACAACAGGGTGCGCTGGGTCTCTTCGAACAAGAAGCCCGCTTCCCAGCAGTGCGGCACATGCGGCGTGTGTAGAAACTGGAAGCGATACTTTCCGGTGTTCAGCAGCTCGCCGTCCTTCATCCCCAATGCAGGCCTGACCGCCATGCAATCGTCGATGCTCACCAGCTTGCCGACTACACTGCATACAGCCACAGATTTCGGTGCAAGCTGCTGCCACTCACGCAAGGCGCCGCATTCATCCGATTCAAGATGGCTGAACCCAATCCACTTCACCGACGCCGGATCAAGCAACGTGGCCACAGCGTCCCGCGTCTTCGTAAAGAGCGCACGCGGGCCTGTATGAAACAGCAGCGGCTCGTCGTCACGCACGAGAAACTGATTGAACTGCAGATCGAAGTCCGGCACGAAGGTAGAAATCCTGAATACATCAGGCGCGATTTCCGACACAGTTGCCATGAGAACCTCCAAGGGTTGCAGAAAAGAGACAGTACGCTAACGCCAACGTTCCTATGAGTCAATCAATGAAAACAGACTGTCGGGGGTTCATGCGGAAAACCCCCACGCGCGGAAGAGCCGTTCAGAATTAGGCGAATGTCGGTGCTTTTTACCCCTGTCTCCGGTCTGGCAAGATCCGTCCTGTCTGCTAAGCTTGTCGTAACAGAGGCACCGAGACCTTGGTCCCAACAAGGGGTATTGCGATGTGGTTTCGTCATGGAATCTGGCTGTTAATGGCGGGGGGAATATTCTGGGGATGTGCGATGGTGAATGGGACACCGCAACCCAACTCTGCGCCATTATTTCAAGCCGAGGCCACCGACACCGTCACTTTGCAAGCAGTACATCGAGAACAAGAAGCGCTACTGAACACCTGCACACAGCACCGGTCCTGTGATCAGGTGCATTTCACACGTGCCATGGTTGCATTATTCGAAAATAGAGAGACGGCAGTGGCCTCCTTTCAACATGCGATTGCCGCCGCACCGAATGGCCCATTGGCAGATTCCAGCGCCCTCTGGATTCGGTTTCTGTCCAACCCAACCCTCTTCTCCACTTCAACCGATAAGCCCAATCGGGCATTATTGGAGGTGATGAAGGGGACGGTGCGCGTTTGGTTAGGACGACAGCGCGGGTCAGGGGAAAATGTCAAAAGCCTGGATCCAGCTGCATACGATCTTCGGCGGCAGATTCGTACCCGCGATAAACGGATTGCTGAATTGACAGATCAGCTCCATGCCTTGAAGCAAATTGATTTGGACTCGCATGGGGCCGGCAAGCTGGGTCTCCCGAGGACTCCATCCAAGTAATCACTTCTGAAGCACCACCACTCTTGGCCACATCGTCTGCCCAATACCCCCGGCATGCCCCACCCACTCCGTCGGAACTATCCTCATCCATGCGCCACATCGCCTACTATCCAGCTCTTCGAATGACAGGATTCTTCCTCCCATGCTACAGTCTCCTACGTAGAATGCACCGGGTAGCGGTCCCCCTAACGTATCCGCCATGCGTCTCTTAGTCCTTTCGCAGATTGCCGACTGGGACTTTGGCCCGCGAGTGAAAGCGTGCGGGCATGAGATTGTCGCCTGGGTGCGCCCGACATGGGAACGAGGCGAGAGGTATAGCCAGGGTTCTCAGGTGATGAGAACCACTTTCAGAAGGATCTTTTCTGGACCAGAACCGATCCGGACCATTCCACATAAGTTTGATATCTGGACATGGCTTGAACGGGAAAAGGTCCCTCGCATTCCCTGCCCCAACGTCAATGCGCCTAAATTTATTGAATATGTGAAGAGCTTGAACATCGATCTGATCGTGTCCTGTATCTTTCCTCAGATTTTGAAAGCAGCCATTCTCCGCATTCCTCGGTTCGGCGCCATCAATTGTCATCCTTCACTCCTTCCTCGTTATGCAGGGCCACAGCCGGAATTTTGGATGCTGAAGAATGGGGAATCGCTTGCAGGGATCACCGTCCACATGATGACGGAGGGCATCGATGCAGGGGATATTGTCGCCCAACAGGAACTGATAATCGGGGAGGACGAGAATATTGGGCAACTGGTGCAGCGACAACAACATGCAGCAGCCAGGTTACTGACAGAAACCGTCAATGCTATGGCGCAAGGGACCATCGAGCGCAAGCCGCAAAATATGGCGGAACGCAGCTACTTCGGAAAGAGGAAAGCGGCCGATACCATGGTCGATTGGAGCGGGTCTGCGAGACACATTCTCAATCTCTTGCGCGCACTTCAACCTTATGAACCTGCCATAGCCTCTCTCAATGGAAACAGGATCAAGATTTACGAGGCGCAACTTCAAGAGGGAGCTGCATCAGGAGGACTTCCCGGACAGATCATGGCGAAGCAACCGGGGAAACTCCTCGTACAGACCGGCAAGGGGTATCTAGAAATACAGTCCTATGAAATAGCCCCGTTTCACGGCTGGATCAATCGACTTCTACAGAAGATCCTGGTGCCATCCGTCGGCTACCGGTTCGACCTTGTTCCTGCAGCATCGGACCCGACACCTGAGCACGGTATTCAGGCCCGATGAAAAACTATGAGCCCGGTGTGTCAACGAAAGGCACTTGCCGGCGATTATCCAAGATCTCCTGCACACTGATGCGAACCAATTTACGGCAAGATGATGGCCTGCTCTGAATAGCCCAGCCCTTTGAGGGAGACTTCCAGGTGATCGACCATCGGCGGTGGACCGCAGAGGAAGATGACAGTCTCGGAATTGGGAGAGGGAAGATGCTGGCGAAGGATGTCTTCTGTGATTCGTCCGGTGCCCTGCGACCATGCAGCAGGTGGCTGTTCGAGGACGTGGTAACAGTGGAAATTTGCATGTTCGCGTACATCCCGTTCCCACTCCTCACGGAAAATAATATCTGCCTCGGTTTTGTTGGCAAAAAGCAAGACCAAGTCTACATCCAGGCGCCTCGTGAGAATCCATCGAATGATCGAGATCATCGGCGTGATCCCGGTGCCGCCGGCCACGAACCCCACCTTCTTCGCCA
>DATEPD010000409.1:0-7148 GCA_035273365.1 Nitrospiraceae bacterium
GTGAACAGCATACTGAATTTCTCGCGGCTCAGCCGCCGGACCCACCGCATCGTCAAGGCACTGATCTCTTGCCAATACTCTGTCATAACCGCGACTCCAAATTAGCAATGAGGAATGAGAAATTTGGAATGTGTCCAAACGGAATCGGCCTGCGCGTCACACTTCTGCACATCATTTCACATTTCTCATTCCACATTATTCATTGCCGCATCTTCAATGCGGCGGCCCGTATGAGCGATGAAGACGTCGTCCAGGCGCGGACGATGATACTCAATGAACTCCAGTTGGCAATCCAATCGATTGGCGGACTCGAGGATCATTGGGAGGGCCTTTTCGGGCGACTCCACCCGAATATCCAGACCGGTTGGCGTGGCCTTGACCGCTCGCATCGCGGGTTGTCTCGTCAACGCCGACACCAACGTGGAAATCATGCTCTGGTCCTTCAAGGTCAACGATACGATATCGCCGCCCAGCCCAACCTTCAATTCAGTCGGCGATCCGAGCGTTTTGATCTTTCCCCCGTCGATGATGGCCAACCGATCGCAGAGCTGGTCCGCTTCATCCAAATAATTCGTGGTCATCACGATCGTCATGCCGCGGGCTTTCAACATCCGCACGTAGTCCCAGATTCTGAGCCGACTCTGCACGTCCAAGCCCAACGTCGGCTCGTCGAGGAACAAGATCTTGGGGTCCGGCAAGAGTCCGCAGGCAATATCGAGCTTTCGCTTCATGCCCCCGGAATACGTTTTCGCCGCGCGATCGGCCGCCTCTTCCAGTTCCACAAGCCTCAGCAATTCGGCGATCCGTTTCGCGGCTTCGGCTTTGGGCAAGTGGTATAGGGCGCCGAGGAGTTCGAGGTGTTCCCGTCCGGTGAGAAAGCGATCAATGGCCCGTTCCTGAGGGACGTAGCCGATGAGTTTCCGAACGGCATCCGCCTCGCGCACCGTATCGTGGCCTAAGACGCTCGCTGTGCCCGACGTCGGTGTCAGCAGTGTGATGAGCGTTCGAAGCGTCGTGCTTTTCCCCGCCCCGTTCGGTCCGAGCAAACCAAAAATCTCGCCTGAATAGACCTGAAACGACAGATCGGAGACGACCGTATGGCCATCATAGGCTTTCGTGAGATGAGATACTTGGATGGCGACGGCGCGATCCATCAACCCCAGCCCTTCGCACCAGATTGATCGTGCATCATGAATTCGATGAGATCGCTGAGACGGCGGGCTTGTTGATGAAGATTCTCGGCCTCCAGCAGAAACTGCTTTTCCAAAGGCGTACACTCCAAGTACATGGACAGGGTATTGACGACGATGTCATCGCTCACTTCATCCCGAAAGATCTCTTGCCATGTGGGCGCGTCAGCGCGGGATTGGAGATACGACTCCAGGAAGCCGAACAGGCGCTGGCGGACCAAGGGATCCAGCGACGCCTCTGTGCCCCGAACAGCGACGGAAATTGTGGCCTCACGATAGGCCTTGTCGTGCCACTCTCGTTCAATTTCAAACCGTTCCAACCCTTGCAACAGGATGTTGGATCGACCATCGGCGAGCGGCTGCACACTGGCCAATCGACCGACGCAGCCCAAGGGGAACACAGGTGGGTGGCCATAATAGTCCGTTTCCCATCCATCCTTGAGCAGGGCCATACCAATACACTGCCCGTTCATGGCCGCATCCGAGACCATGGAGCGGTAGCGCGGCTCAAAGATATGCAGAGGGAGATAGGTCTTGGGAAACAGCACGACATTCGGAAGAGGAAACACCGGAATCCGCGAAGGAATGGAAAAGGGCGTCGTCGTGTCACGCTGGTCGCGTTCGTGATGCTCTCGCCCGTGATCGGTCTGCATGACCCACGATAGCTGATGGCCGACAAAGTTGTCAACGGCGCGCGCCGCGCATGCTTCATCAGTTGAATTCAATAAAACCCGCATCAACACAGGCGATTTGTGTTGCCTCCTCAAGCATGATATAAGCGCACGCGACGATTTCCATGCCATTCAGAGCATCCAAACTGACATGTATAAATTATGGCGTCAGCTTCGACAGATACTATTGTTATCGAGCAGTCTGCTGGTCGTCGCACCCGGAATCGCGTCCGATACGACACAGGAATTCCGACTCGCGACAGAAGGCTATCAATACGCCTTCCCGCGCGATCACGGAGCGCATGAGGAGTATCGCACCGAGTGGTGGTACTACACCGGTCAGCTCACGGCGAAGAACGGCCGGCTATTCGGCTATGAGCTGACCTTCTTCCGCCGTGGCATGCCACGCGATCAGACGAAGACCCTGCCGTCACAGTGGGCCGTTACGCACCTGTACCTGGCCCATTTCGCCGTGAGCGATCTCAGTAAGGATCGTTTTCTCTATGCGGAGAAAATGAGCCGGGCAGGGTTGGGCAAGGCCGGTGCGGCGAGTGATCGGCTCAATGTCTGGATCGATCGCTGGAGTGCGGAATCGCCATTGTCCGCTCCCGGCACGCAGATCATCCATGCAGCGGACGGCGACCTTGCCATCCACCTCACGGTCTCGCCGGAAAAACCACTTGTCGTGCATGGCACCGGCGGTATTAGCCGTAAGGGCTCGGTCGCAGCCTCCCATTACTATTCCTTTACCAGACTGGCCACAACCGGGACACTCTCAATCGACGGCGAGCGATTCGATGTCACAGGGAACAGTTGGATGGACCATGAGTTTGGCTCTGCCGAACTTGGCAAGGACCTGGTCGGATGGGACTGGTTCTGTCTGCAACTCGACGACCGAAGAGAACTGATGCTCTATCACCTCCGCCGGACGGATGGATCGGCCGATCCGGCCTCAAGCGGCACACTCATTGACCGCGACGGACGTGGGCACCATCTTACGATCAGTGAGTTCGCCTTGGAGCCAATCAGTTATTGGACCAGCCCGACCAGCCACGCGCGGTATCCTCAGCGTTGGCGCCTGACCATTCCCTCACAACAACTCTCGTTCGAACTTGTTCCGCGTATGGCCGAGCAAGAACTCTCCACCACGCGCAGTACCCAAGTCACCTACTGGGAAGGCGCCATCGAAGCGATTGGCTCCATTCAAGGACGGCCCGCCCGTGGACAGGGTTACATGGAGCTGACCGGCTACGCTGAACGCATCCCCAACAAGTTGTAACAAGACTTGGCCGCCTTGAGGCATCGCTGAATCCTATGAGTTAGGTCTCGTGCCACTACATCTATGCAGATTCGAACCCTCTCTCGGCTCGCTCAACTCGCCTCTCTGATGCTGGTGCTGTTCTGTGCCGGTTGCCAAAAGGAGAGCGAGGCGATCGTCTCCATCGCCCTGCATCCGACGAACGCAAATATTCTCTATGTCGCCACGAACGATGCCGTCTATAAGTCACGCGACGAGGGCCGGTTATGGGAACGATTTCCGAGTTTCAGCGCCAGACGCGTGACGACCCTCGCGATCGACCCTCAGTTCCCGGCCACGATCTATGCCGGTACGATGGCCGACGCCGTCTACAAAAGTCCGGATGGCGGGCAACACTGGATGCCCCACAACGTCGGCCTCAAAGAACACGTATCGTTTATCAATCAATTCGTCTTTCACCCGACAGACCATGAGCAGATCTACGCCGCCACAACCGTCGGCGCCTTTTATACCAAAGACGGAGGGCGTGAATGGGAAGAACGCATGGCCGGAATGAAAGAAGTCCACATCGTCGTCTCCATTGCTATTCATCCCCGCGATGCCCGGGTGCTCTATGCGGGAACCACGGGAGGGGTCTATCGATCAGACAGTGCCGCGATGGGATGGAAGAAAATCAACAACGGGCTCATTCCCGAACAGGAACTGATGGGGGCAATGGCCTTGGGGGTCAATGCCATTGTTTTCGATGTCGTCAACCCGGACATCGTCTATGCGGGAACCACAAAAGGCCTCTTCCGCACCGCGACGCGTGGAGAACAATGGGAGCGAATCGGGCAATCGCTCCCCGATCTGTTCGTCAGCAGTATCCTTCTCGATCCGACCCAGCCGAAGACTCTCTATATCGGAGGGCCAGGGGGAGTCTGGAAAAGTCTCGACAGCGGACAATCCTGGAGGCCGACCAACACCGGATTGGCCTCGCTGAACATTCGAACCCTCGCCATGAGCCCGCGCGATCCACGCATCCTCTATGCCGGCACGAACGGGAGCGGCCTCTACCGCTCGATCGACGCCGGCGCAACCTGGACGCCCTTGCCGCTGACCGCCGCAACTCCACGAGCAGGCTGAGGTCGAGGTCAAGGCTGAGCGACTACTCTCCGTGTTCCATCACAACCTTAGCCTCAACCTAAACCTTTTAGTAGCTCGAACTTGCCTCGGCGCTGCCGCGCCGATACTGCCCGCTCTAGCCCGCACTATTCATGAAGGCTTCTCCTGCACTAGCGAATCTTCCTTGATGACAAGCCTGTTGTCACGGTGACAGTCCATCCCGTATCATTCATCAATCCCGGCCACCATGACTAAACCGACGAATACCTTACCTGATCATACTCTGGCGCTTCGAGAGGAGTTCCGCCATCACCTCGAAACATTCTACGCCCAGCTCAAGCTGGCGCCGCCTTATGAGAGCGTCGAGAACGCCATTCGTTCCCTGACGACTTCGGTCCACGCATTACCGCCGTTGGAGCGTGCACGTCTGGCCACCGATGCGGCCGCGCGGTGGCAGCACTTTCGTCAGGCTTTTGAATCATCCGGACTCAGCAAGAAGCATCGCGGCATCATTGCTGGCCTCGCCCGCAACCGGGCCAGCCTGAATCTCCCGGCCGAATACGACCAGTTCCTGAAGCTGTATCTCCGATAATCTTGTTCTTCTGGTTTGTTTTGTTGATCTGGTTCATCTGGTTAGTTTCGTTCAACCAAATAAACCAGACAGACCAAACAAACCATATGAACCTGGTTTGCTCACGACGGCAATCGTGTTCCTTCAAGCACCTCCCGGAGTTCTTGATACAGCTGCATCAACCGGGCGTTCTCTAGCCGATACGCAAACATCACCGTAATGGCTCCGGACAGTAAAAACACAAGTCCCAACCCTAGAATCCCGAACGCCAAGACCATTCCACCGGCTGCGGCCAGTTCTCCTTCGATGAATAGGGAAATCAGGGCTCCCACCGTACCGGCAGTCACCACGACAAACCAGAGGCAGGTGAGAAGAGCCGAGGACCAGGGAGTGAACTTTCGGCAGAGCACCGCAAGTGCGTCGCCTTCTGGAGAGAGGAAGATCAACCCTTTTAAGGGCCACAATGTTCGGAAACCCATGGCAAACAGCCGGTATTTCTGCCGGATCACGATCTGGTTCAGGTCCTGGTACAGCCGAGCAGTTCCATGGGGCAACATCAAGAACCCGCCGGCATCGAACCGGTCTGCCAACTGCTTCATCGTCGTATGCGTGAATCGGTCGTGCATGCGGGCAACTCCGCATCCGTACCGGCTCGCATCGGGCGTCAGGCGCATGAAGTAGAGCCAGTCTCCGAGAATGAGGCCGAGACACAACGCACCGGCGAAGAAACCAGCGAACATCATACTGGTACCTATCCCATAGGGGTAATAGGTGAATCAAGCGATGAGACTGAGATAATCTGTTGACTCGTTGCAGCGAGTTGGCTAGAGTAGCCCGAGTGCAGTTCAGGCGGGTCCCCTCGCTCCATTCAGGTGCTCCGCCGCACAATTTTCCCCCTCGGTCATTGCGGCAGTTGTCTCTTCCCTCGCGTGTCGAGGAGCGCAAGTCGCCTTTAATAATGGAGTCGGAGGTGATATGGAATTAGCGAAAATCGAGCGTGTCTATACGTCATACGCCAAGGTCTACGATCGGGTTTTCGGGAAAGTATTTCACGAGGGTCGTCAGTCAGTCATCAAGAACTTAAACGCCCAGCGTGATGAAAAAATCCTGGAAGTCGGAGTCGGAACCGGGCTGGCCCTGCCGATGTATCCCCGCCATTGCCAAATTGTCGGGATCGATTTTTCAGAAGGCATGCTGGACCAAGCGAAACAGCGAGCGACAGAACACCGGATGGACCATGTGCAACTGCATCGAATGGATGCCGGCGCAATGGAATTCAAGGACGATAGTTTCGACACCGTCGTTGCTGCCTATGTGGTCACCGCTGTTCCCGACTACCGCAAGGTCGTGAGCGAAATGATTCGCGTCTGCCGACCCGGCGGACGGGTCATCATGCTGAATCACTTCAGCAACGACAATAAACTCATCGCCGCCATGGAAAAAGTGCTGTCCCCCATCACCAAGCACTTAGGGTGGCGAACGGACCTGGCACTCGAGACCGTGCTGGAAGGAACGCCGCTGCATGTCTCGCGGAAGCAAAATGTGAATCCGTTTCGACTCTGGGCCTTGGTGGAATGTGTGAACGCGAAGTACGTGAACGGCAAGACTCACATCAACGGTGTGAAAAATGGGAATGGAGCCCCGGCCTTCGCGCATCTCAACGGCAAACATCTCCAAAAACACACCCCCGGAGAGGCACTGGTCTAAGAACCTGACCGATATTGACCTATCTACTGCAACGATCAATCTGCGATCATCTGCGCCGTCCTCGGCCAGAGACTATCCTCTTCCAGTGAAGACACTACTCTTCAGACCCGCATGCGTGTCCGAATGACTTCCAATTCTGCCATTCACCGCCGGGGATGATCGTATTGCCCACCAGACACTGGCCTGAGAACCGTTGGGCGATCAAATCTGCCAAGAGCGAGAGTACCTGACCTATACGGCGGTCCTGTACCCCACGAACCCGCAGTACCATGCCGAATCCCTGCCCCTCATGCGGTCCGAACAACATACAGTGCACCCCTCTGGCCTCTACAGCGCCTTGCATTGACGCCGGGAACAATTCCCCTTCCCACTGAATGGCAGAATGACGCCCGGGGGACGACGCAATAGCCCGCCAGATACAGGGAACCCCTGCCACGTCCAGTTCGGCCAATACCCAGGTCACTGTGGGCCAGTCCGGCATCGTACTTTGAAATGTCCATTGAGCCACCTGCTCTAACGAGAGGGGTTCGAGACTCGGCGCTGCCACTTCCTCCAGTTGGGCTTCCTCGCACACCACATAGAGTTCACCTTGCGGATCGAACCAGAAACGCAGTCTCCCGTCGGTGAGTTCCGCTTGGATCACCCCT
>DATEPD010000410.1:0-3754 GCA_035273365.1 Nitrospiraceae bacterium
GGTTGGCCATCATCGACGGGGGAAAGATCAAAACGCTCGGATCGCCGACTGAATTGAAGGTTGGGCTGGGCGGCGATATCGTATCGTTGACCTTGAAGGACCAGAGCATGATCTCCACGTTGGTGTCGGCGTTGACGAGACAACCCGCGATACGAGCGGTCAAGGCCACGCCAACCGGTCTGGATATTCGGGTGGAGTCGCCCGAAAAGGCTCTCCCAATGATCCTCGAGTCCGCCAATCGATTAGATTGCCAACTGGAGTTCATTGAGTATCATCGTCCGCGCCTGGACGACGTGTTCATCGCTCATACGGGCCGATCGATCAAAGACGAAGCACCTATGAAGGAGGAACAGTGAGTTCTGAGTTGAAAGTTCTGAGTTCTGAGTTTGAAACACCCTCATATAACTCAGCACTCAGCACTCAGCACTCGTAACTGGAGCAGAGCGATGCAACAGTATTGGCAAGAGATCAGTGCCTTGACGATGCGGTGGGTCCGGCGGCTGAGCCGCGAGAAATTCAGTATGTTGTTCACGTTGGTGCAGCCGATGCTGTTTTGGTTGATCTTCTTCGGCAACCTGTTCCAGCGGGCGGCGGATATGCAAGTGACGCAGGCCCCGAACTACATCAGCTTTCTGACTGCCGGCGTGGTGGTGATGACGGTGCTTAACAATGGACTCGCCGGTGGCGTCGATCTGCTATTCGACAAGGAAAATGGGTTTCTGGAGCGGTTGATGACCACACCAATCCATCGTAGCTCCGTGATCTTGAGCCGCTTTATCTTCGTCATGACGATTACGTCGCTCCAAGTGCTGGTGATCATCGGGGTGGCCTTTCTGTTCGGTGTTCAGCCGGCGACAGGACTTCTTGGTATTGCTGCCATTTTGATGATTGGGATGCTGTTTGGCGTCGGCCTCACCGCGATTTCTATGGCGATGGCCTTTTCTGTGAAGAGTCATGGGGATTTCTTTTCGGTCTTGGGGTTCCTGTCGCTCCCGATGATTTTCTTGAGCTCGGCGTTGGTGCCCTTGGCGGGGATGCCTGCATGGATGGGGTTCCTGGCGCGCTTCAATCCGATGACCTGGGCGATCGACGCGGTGCGGCCCTTGATCCTTTCCGGCTGGACTGAAGCGCTTCCCCATGTCGCGATGGTGGTCGTTGTCATGGTGATTTTTGATGCGCTCTGCCTCTATGGGAGCGCCAAAGTGTTCCGTCGGGCGATGGGCTGATGAGCGGGCTTTTCGGGAGTCCCCCCATGTTAATAAATGAGAGTCAAATTCGTGCGCTAATTCGACTGCTGGCCGATGAGGACGAAAAGATCGTTCGGACCATCAGCGGTAAACTCATCGACATCGGGCCCACGGCGGTTCCACTGCTTCAGGAAGCGGAAATCGAGCAGCCGGAGATGGCTCACCGTCTTGTCTCGGTGCTCGAGGAAATCCGTGGTGGAGATCTCGAAGATGAACTGACGCAGCGGGCGGCGCTGCCGGACGGCTCGATGGATCTTGAACACGGGGCGTTTCTGATCGCCCGGTATGCCTATCCTTCCCTGACGGTCACCTCGTATGCGCGACAGCTTGATGAGATGGCGCAGGAAGTGCAGGATCGAATTGGTCCGCGAGCATCGGGGGAGGAAACGATCAAGACGTTGAATCGGTATCTCTTTACGGAGCAAGGCTTCAAAGGCAACACGAAGAATTATTATGAGGTGGAAAATAGTTATCTCAATTGCGTGATCGACCGACGAACGGGTATTCCGATCAGCTTATCGACGGTGTATCTCCTCGTTGGGAAGCGGCTGGGTCTCCCGTTGCATGGAATCGGGATGCCTGGTCATTTTCTCGTAAAGTACGAATCGGACCGCTACAAGGTATTCGTCGATTGCTTCAACGGAGGCGCATTGCTGACCGAAAAAAATTGCCAGCGGTTCCTTACGGAAGCGGGTTATGGATTTGACGAGAAATACCTTCAAGAAAGTCCGGTGCGTGCGATTCTCTCCCGCATGATCAAGAACCTGTTGGCCATCTATGCCAAACTCGATGACCCCCTAAAGAAGGCCCGCCTGACGAAATTCATTGAGATCCTTGGGTGTGACAACAAAGAAGGCGGGCTCTGACCGGTATTCGCGCGAGACTCGCGAGAAAAGCGGGACGTGCGAGACGGGGTTAAATGCGAGTCGCGCCCGTCGCGCGTGTCTTGCCTGTCTCGCTTTTCAGAGTTTGATTGCCATCAAGTCCTTCCCGACGACAATTGGTCCTCCGAACGCTTCCCCTGCCTGTTCCCGCACATTGTATCGTTCGGTGATCGGATACAAGTGTGATAGCACGAGCCGGCCGATTCCAGCCTCTCTTGCCACCTGCCCACATTGACCCGCATGCAGATGGACCGGGCTTGGCCGACTCGCCGGGAAGGAACAGTCCAGCACCGCAAGATCCACGTCTCCACAGAGGCGCACAAGGCTATTGCAGTATTGCGAGTCGCCCGAATAAGCCAGGGCTTTCCCGCCATATTCGATTCGATATCCAAGGCAATGGAGATTCTGCGTATGGGTCATCGTTCGGGGAATCACTTTCGTGTTTCCGATTGCAAAGGCCCGATCGGACACCTCTTTGAAATGAACGGCAAAGGGTGCGTGCATGAAGCCTGGGAAGGTAGTGAAGAGGGTACGGAAGAGACGCTTCGTGCCGTGGGGACCGATCACCGTGAGCGGTGGCCGCTTTCCTCCTTGGTATTTCGTAAAAATCATCGCATCGAAGAAATAGGTAATGAAGTCGGAAAAATGATCGGCGTGATAATGGGAGAAGAGAATGTGGGTAATCCGATGTCGGTTCATGCCGGTCTTCATGAGATTTGTCAACGTACGTGGGCCAAAGTCCAACAATAATGTGTGGTCGGTGCGGACGAGATAGCCCGAAGCCGCTCGTGTGGGGTGAATGTTTGTGCCGGAGCCGAGAATGGTCAACCGCATAGTTCAAAGAGGCATAGGTCGAGGCCAAGGTTGAGCAATGATCTGTCTTCTCTCATCTCAGCCTTAGCCTCAGCCGTAACCTTCCCCTTATGCTGCCGGACTTTTTAAGCCTCCGGTTAAGCCTCGACCTCTTTTCGGAAGCTATCCCGCAGCCTAAGCAGCAGCGTCCGGGCTATGTCGACCTCTTTCTGATTCAGCGCCCGCTCGAAATACGGCTTGATGAAGGCGATATGCGCGGCAAATGTGTGGCGGAATATCATGTTCCCCTTCTCAGTCAATCGGATTTTGATACAGCGGCGGTCGCCTTTTACGGAGTCCCGTCGAATGAGTCCTTTCGCCACGAGCCGATCGAGGACGCCAGTTAACGTGCCCTTGGTGACCAACGTGTGGGCTGAGAGTTCGGAGCAGGTGAATCCATCTGTGTCGCCGAGCGTCGCGATCACATCGAACTGTGAGGGGGTCAAGCGTAAGGACTTGATATGGCGACTATCGATCAGCTCGAAGGCCAGATAGGCCTCCACGAGCGGCCGCAACACTTTCAGGTAGGGATCATCCTTCAAATTCGGCAATTCCATGAGGAAGAATAGTCCGCACTAGAACAAAGATTCAAGAGGGGGAGGCGGGGAGCGGCCAGGTGCCCTTCTTGCTCGCAGAACGCGCACGATGAGAATGTGCTCGTCCGATGCGCGCAGTGAAGGACCTGGGCCACTCCCCTAAAGAGATGTAGGAAATCAGATTGATCTCCTGTGCTCGCGCAACGCGCGGTCGCGGACTCCCCTCGTTGGAGTT
>DATEPD010000411.1:0-3644 GCA_035273365.1 Nitrospiraceae bacterium
TTGAGCGTGGGTTCAAACGATCCTTGACCTCAACCTTGGCCTAAACCTGCATAACCGTCACTGCGTCCCCCGGCCGTACCACTCCTTCAATAAGCACTCGGGCATAGAGCCGACTCCATCCTGGATTCCTTTTCTGTGAGACGCGCTTGTAGTCACCGTCCATGAACCACCGGGCATTCTGATCACAGGGAACCGTATAACTCATGATCTCGATCTGGACGTCCGGTCCGATCTGAAGTCGGGCACCCAATTTCAGTTTCTCCCAGTCTAGCCCGGCGAGCGTCAGGTTTTCTCCGGAAGAACCGGCCTCGATGGAATGGCCTTCGTCCTGCAGCCGCTCGATGAGTTCTTGCGAGAACAAACAGAGCGCCCGATCAGGCCCGCCGTGGAATTTGAGATTCCGTTGCCGGTCGCCCTTGACCCCGGTCGTGGCAATGACCGCTTCCAGCACCGGATGCTTCGGCACCCCCCCGTCTGACACATTTATCTGATACACGTGGGGATAGGGTGGTCGTCCGGTTGCAGTCACGCGTTTCCTCCTTCGCAGGATTCTGCCCCGAGCAATTCCAACGCCACCCAACCCTCTTGTTCACGCCGTTGAGAGAGCATGGCGCCGAGCTCGGAGAAAGCCCGGACAATCTCCTGTTCTTGATCGAGCAGAATACCTGACAGCAAGAGCCGCGTACCATGGCTCACATACCGCGACAATTCATCGCATAACAGCAACAGCGTCTGGCGATCGAGATTGGCGAGAATCAGATGCGGTCGCAACGCGCCTGGTCGGTCAATGTCCTCCAACGTTCCGCACCGGAATTCGAGATTGTCTCCAAACCCGTTCTCTGCGGCATAGTCTCGTGCGCAATCCACTGCCGTAGGATCGCATTCCACTCCGAGGGCCGAGGCAGCTCCAAGGCGCAACGCGACCATCGAAAGAATGCCGCTCCCCGCCCCCACATCGAGCACAAACTCACCACCGCTAATGAGATTTTCAAGCCATTCCAATAGCATTCGAGTCGTCGCATGGTGGCCGGTACCGAACGCCTGCTTCGGATCGAGCACGATCTCTATGTCCTGAGCCTGCAACGCCACAGGCTCCCAACTCGGCCTGATCACAATCCGCCGCCCGATCCGAATCGGTCTGACTGACTGAGCCCACTGCCGATTCCAATCCTGATCCGGCAATTCCTCAATATGAATATCGCTCTCGGTTGAGGCGTCCGGATCGAATCCCAGCAAAATACTATTGAGGCGAGCACGTGCCTCCATGCTCCACTGTGGTTTCGGCCAATAGAGATGGACCACGCCGTTCTCCTCCCATCCGCCTTGGATCACGGGATCGGCCAACCTGCCGAGCAATTCTCCCGCATCAACGTTGGTCCGAATCTGGACATCGATCCACCCCTCGGAAATCATGAGGGACGAGAGTTGACGCAGTTGACGCACTCTCCCCCTTCCAGTAAGGTCGGCACTATGCTCGAGAAACAGCCTGTGACGCCGGTCACAAAAGCACGTTCATTGGCACGCCTGGTCGAAAAACTCGACCGTGTGATCGCCCAAGCCACTGCCTCGAGTTCCGCATTCACCCGCTGGCGTCTCATCCTGTTCATCGTCGGAGCGATCTGCACAATCGCCCTCTACAAATTGGGGTGGTTTCAAGCCGGCAATGGGGCGCTCACTGGCTTCGCCATCCTATTCCTGATTGTCGCCGCCTATCATAACAGGCTGGAAAGTCGCATGCACCGGCTTCGTCTGTGGAAGCAGATCAAGCTCGTGCACCTGGCACGTCTCGCGCTAGATTGGCATCACATTCCCGCTCGCCCATCGAGCGCTCCCGAGCCGCATCCGTATGCCAAAGACTTGGACCTGGTCGGCCCCCACTCGCTCCTCCATCTGCTCGACACCACCGTCTCCTCATACGGACAGGCGCGACTGGCGTCGTGGCTTCTTGAGCAGCCGCCGGGCTCAGAGCAGTGGATCATGCGCCATCGCCTTGTCCAGGAACTCATGCCGAGATCGCTATTTCGCGATCGGCTGGGGCTCGAAGCTCAGCTCATTGGCGAACAAGAGATCAACGGTCGACGACTGGAAGCCGTCCTGCAGCATGCCGTCGGATTCCCTCATCTCACGACCGTCTTAGTCATTCAAACTCTCCTTGCCTCCACCACCATCGGGCTCGGGTTGGGTGCGCTGCTCGATTGGCTTCCAGGTTATTGGATATGGTCGTTCGCAGCCTATGCCTTGCTCTATTTCAAGACCGATCAGGGCGAGGAGTTATTGGAACATGCAGTGGGTGTGCACTTCGAACTGGAGAAACTGGGAGCCGTACTTGGGTTTATCGAACGATACGCCCGGCATAGCCACGCAGCGCTCGCCGACCTGTGGGCGCCGCTGCTCGTACCGGGCGTGAATCCGCCCCAGCTCGTCCGGCAAGCGGCCCGCACCCTGCATGCGATCAGCGTCAAAGCCCATCCGCTTATCCATCTAGCCATCAATGCGCTCTGTCCCTGGGACTTGTGGTTCACCTACCGGCTTCAGCGGATTCAAGCTCAGGTGGCCACCCACCTACCGACCTGGATGGATCGATTGGCCGAGGTCGAGGCCGTCTCGTCGCTCGCCACGTTTGCTGCGCTGCATCCTTCATACTGCTGGCCTGATTCGATGACCGTCGATCCGCAGCGCAACGGAGCACAGGCCAGGCTTTCTGCCAGAAACCTCGCCCATCCGCTGATTCCTGAGACACAGCGGGTCGCGAATAACCTTGACCTCCAAACATTGGGAACCGTGATCTTGGTGACCGGATCCAACATGTCGGGGAAAAGCACCTTCCTGCGAACTCTGGGCATCAATCTGTGCCTCGCCCAGGCAGGCGCCCCGGTATGCGCCGATCACTTCGAATGGACCTGGGTGCGCCTCGCCACCTGTATCCGCGTGGATGACTCGCTCGAAGCGGGTCTGTCTTATTTCTACGCCGAAGTGAAACGGTTGAAAGGCCTGCTCGACGAGACGGCCGATCGATCCAAACCGCCGGTCCTCTTCCTGATCGACGAAATCTTTAAAGGAACCAATAATCGCGAGCGGTTGATCGGGAGCCGTGCCTATATTTCTGCTCTCTCGCAAGGCAACGGCTTCGGTTTGGTGAGCACCCACGATCTGGAATTAACCGATCTCGATAAGACGGTGCCAGGTTTGCGGAACGTCCACTTTCAGGAAACGGTGGCAGCCGGTGCGCTGCAATTCGACTACAAGCTTAGATCAGGTCCCTGCCCCACAACCAACGCGCTTCGGATTATGCAGTTGGAAGGATTGCCGGTCATAAGAGCGGATGAGGCGGGACAAGCTTAGCCTGTTCAGCAATCTTTTCGGAACAAGGCGCGCTGAAATACTAGCAGCTCATTCATCGAATCGGGGACACCGTGGTGCCGGAGTTACGGCTCCGGCGAAGCAAGTATCCCTCTTGATGCATGCCGTGAGAAGAACGATCGATGCAGACCTGTACACGGTAACATGAAGGCATAACGTGATCGTCACGTGGGGAAATTCGCTGAATCAGTTTGCCGCCGAGCGCTTCGTCTCAAACACGTTCGCCCGCCGCCTGTCGCTTTTACTCGTCGGCAGTTTTGCATTCTTTTACAACCTGGATATTG
>DATEPD010000412.1:0-3577 GCA_035273365.1 Nitrospiraceae bacterium
CTGTGCCCATACACCCGACCCGCTTGCGCGCACGTGAATTTAACCAATCTTTGCTATTGGCCGATCAGCTCAGCCATCATCTGGTCCGCCCGGTTTCGCCCACAAACCTCGTCAGGACCAACGACACCGATCCTCAAACCACACTAACGCGACAGGCACGATTACGAAACCTGCGAAAAGCATTCGAAGTCCGCAGACCACAGGATCTTGCGGATAAACGTATCCTCCTCCTGGATGATGTTTTCACGACCGGTACGACGCTGAATGAATGCGCGAAGACCCTGCGAAAAGCCGGTTCCGGACCCGTCTTTGCCCTGACGCTCGCCAGGACTGTCGATACAAACCTGGTACCGGATCGCCACTTTGCTGAACGAGTTATACAGCCCCTGACGACCATAGGAATATGACCCATGCCATTGTATGAATATCGCTGCCTTGACTGTAAAAAACGCAGCACCGTCCTTGTATTGAACTTGGCCAATCAGGCACCGGCCGTCTGCTCCCATTGCACAAGCGCTCGGGTTGAACGAATCCTGTCTCGATTTGCCTCGCCGAAATCCGAAGAGGCTCGGCTTGAAGCCTTGGCGGATCCCAGCAGTCTGGCCGGGCTCGATGAAAATGATCCACAGAGCATGGCTCAATTCATGAAAACAATGGGCGAGGAGATGGGCGAGGATTTCAGTGAGGATGTGTCAGAGGCGATGGAATCAGACCAGACCGGCAGCATAGAAACGGACGGTACTGACAGTCTGTGACAGGCATTGTCATATATTTTCCTTGACAGATCGTGAGAGTTTCCCTACCCTAGAACCTGTATCTGAAGCCTCGTGAGGTATATGAATCCCTATCAAGCCAGGTTTTTCAATGGCCAGAGAGATCAAGAGCGAACTGATGACGGCGGAGGAGACCTGCCGCTATCTCAAGATCACCCAACGCACACTCTATCGTTACCTACGGAGTCGCCAGATTCCCGCCTTCAAGCTTGGAAAAGAATGGCGCTTCGTACGTTCGGATCTAGAACAGTGGATTCGCGATCGCACCAGAACCACGCTGGCGTCGTAGAGGACACAATACATTGATGTTCGCCGGTGAATACCTCTGCAAAGTGGATGAGAAGGGACGGTTCATCGTTCCCTCGCCGATCCGTGAGCAAGTCGAGTCGGAAGGACAGGCCGTCGTCTTCCTCAAAGGCCCCGAGGAATCCACACTCATCTACTCCATGAAAGAGTGGGAAAAAGTCCTCGAACGGACAAAAACCACGCTCGATGAAGACCAGAGTCGACTGTTCATGCATTTCGTCGTATCAGAGGCCGGTACATCAGAGATCGACAAGGCCGGACGCATCCTGATTCCGAGTCGGCTCAGAAAAATTATTCCGCTGGATGAAGACCAGGAAGTTGTTCTGGTCGGCTTGTACCATCGCATGGAGATTTGGAATCCGAGCACCTGGCGTCGGTACATCTCCCAATCTGAAGAGCGATACGAGCAGAACATGTCCAAGATCCTCAATCTCCTATAAGTTCACGCGCATGCCTACGATTCGGCGCCCGACCCGACTTCTTTCCTCTCCACGGGCCGTTCGCACGACCTCCTACAGGAGCCCTATCAAGAAGGTGGCGATGCTACGTATCGCCCCAAGAAGGGCTCCGAGTTCCCGCATGCCGACATCTCCATCACTGCACCCACCGACAGAGAATCATGCGGTAAGCTTAACGCTCCCTGTGCCCCCCAGTGTGAACCATCAATATGCCACAGTGAACGGCCGACGATTGATCTCTTCGGCTGGACGTGCCTATAAGGCTCAAGTGGGACAACTCGTCTGGCTGAAGCTGGCGCAATCCACTCAGCGGGCTGCCCTACTGACACGACTCCAGTCGGTATGGCTCGCACTGTCCATCCGGTTCTATTTCACCTCAGCCCTACGACGAGACGTCGATGGCGGTTTAAAGATCGCGCAAGATGCCCTCTGTGAGGGACTCGGCATTAACGACAACCGTATCGTCGAAACCCACCTCTACAAACACATCGATAAGCACAACCCTCGCATCGAAGTGCATTTGACGCCTGCGGCCGGTTCCTAGGGCTCTCAGCGATCCACAGGTCTCCTCTTTCTCCTAGACGATCCTCACGAATAGCCCAGACTGCTCGGATTCATGATTCCAGTCTGGCGAGCCGATAAGGGATTGACAAGTCTTGCCCGGAGCCCACTGTATGAGTGATAAGCATGGAAAGCGTAAACGTATCCCTCTGACACAACTTCGAGTTGGAATGTATGTTGCCGGAATGGATTGCTCGTGGTTCCGGACTCCTTTTCTGAAACACCGGTTTCTGGTTCAATCCGTCAAGCAGATCGAGCGCTTGCAGCGATCCAATATCCACGCCGTAGACATCGACCCCTCCAGAGGGTTGGACGTCACGTCTTTTCCGATTTCGGAAGAAGCTCTTCACACGATTGGCTTACACACCTCTACCCAGGTGTCTCTCAACGTAGAGTCACCTCCCTCCGGAGAGATGCTTGCGCAAGAGTTGGCCGTCGCTCGAGACGCACGCGACAAACTCGCGCAGTCGGTCAAAACCCTCTTCGACGAAATCAGCAAAACGGGGGCCGCACGACCAGAACCGGTCAACGAAGCCATACAGGAAATCACCATCGTCACGCGAACCCTCAGTACCCACGCCACATTCATGGCGCTGAGTCACGGATCACCTCTCGACGCCTCTTTCAACAACCATAGCCTCGCCGTCTGCACATTGGCGACAATTATCGGACAAACGCTCGGCTATGACCTGAAGAAACTCCATGAATTGGCTACCGGTGCCTTATTGCATGACCTCGGTCTGTTACAACTTCCCCGCCATCTACTCCACATAGCGACTCCCATCTCCGGTGAAGATCTGGTGACCTTTCACCATCACCCACGGCTCGGCGCCATTGCGATTGAGGGCCAACACGAGTTTCCTCAGATCGTTCGCCAAATCGCGGCTGAGCACCATGTCACACCCGATGGACAGGGCTACCCCTCCGAAATATCGGCAGATTCCACAGCGGAAGCGAGTCGCATCGTGATGATCGCGGATCGATACGATGAGTTACTGACCGGATTCGGGGGGCTCCGACCGCTGCCTTCCCACGCGGCAATTCGACATCTGTTTCAAGAGGGAGAATTCGGCCGTCTTGATCTTCGGCTCGTGTCCCTGTTCATCAAGCTGGTTGGGATCTACCCCGTCTATAGTTTTGTGGAGCTCAATACAAAAGAACGGGGAATGATTACCGCGATCAATCCCGCCACCCTGCATCAACCGATCGTCGAGTTAACCTATGATGAGGCAGGCAGCCCCTATCGGAATCCGCTCACGGTCGATCTTTCCAAACAAGACCATCGCCCCGCACGCGCCATTGTACGTGTGATAACATCAAAATCTGGGGAAGCGAGTCGCGCAGCCTAGGAACCGAACCTGTCCGACATCGACCTTCTACTCCCGCAAACGATCTGTGCGCCCATCTGCGTACTTGACCACACAGCTCCTTCGCCTCGTCACGAACGGCACTGTCGGACGAGCTCTTAGCCCTATGCAG
>DATEPD010000413.1:0-9652 GCA_035273365.1 Nitrospiraceae bacterium
CAATTCACCCATCCGGCGAGCGACCAGCTCGGTAATCGGCGCAGCGTCAACGGCTCCCTTGTCTGCAAGTGCTATGGCTTCAATACGCACCGTTTGAATCTTATCCAGCAGAGCCTTCTGCTCCGGCGTGAAGTAGTCCCGGTAGGCCCATGAAGGAGGAAAGGGAAGTGCCAGAATGCTAAAAGCCAGAATCAAAAGCAGCATGGCAACATGCATCGTGCACCTCCTCCTGACCGTATGCTGACGAGACGAGCACCTATATTTACTGTCTAATTATACTCCTCGTTGAGGGCTGAGGTTTCGTTGGGTATTATGAAGAGATTCTTTGATAACTTTGACAATCTGTCAAATCAACACATTATCCATAGCTTTTGATTACCAGTTCCTCCTGCCTGAACTGTTCGTATCTCTGTATTGTCAGATCCTCGTGCTAGAAAACGGACGTGAACCGTCACATGGGGCACGCAAATAAATACACATCCACCCCGCAGGAGTATGGGTTGACAGTGATACACATCCAACGGTACAAAATACCCCACAGGAACATGTATTTTTGTTGGTGTGCTTACCATGATGTTGGAGTCGGCTCCTACAGACCCCACCATGCGAGAGTGGCGGAACTGGCAGACGCGCGAGACTTAGGATCTCGTGGGTGACCGTGGGGGTTCAAATCCCCCCTCTCGCACCAGACCACGACATGGCAACTGGCGATGACTCAGGAGTCCTCGCAAGGCTTGTGACAACGAAAAGGGTTCGCGCCGGCTATGAAAATGGATGTAACTGAACTAGGGCCCATGAAGCGCGCCCTCAAGATTGAAGTCCCGGCTGATGAGGTTACTCAACGGCTTGCAAAAGCTTACGTCGAGTTGAACCGCCAGGTGAATATTCCGGGATTTCGCCCTGGCAAGGCACCATTGGCCCTGTTGGAAAAACGCTATGCCAAAACCGTGGAAGAGGACGTGATCCGAAACCTCGTGCCGGACTTCTATGACAAGGCCATCCGCCAAGCGGGGATTGTGCCGGTCCATGTCGAAATTCCCCCACTGGACCGGGCCAAGATTAAGAAAGACGAACCCTTTACATTTACCGCGACCGTCGAGATCAGGCCGAAGATCGAGTTGCGGGACTATAAACCACCGAATCCAATCTCACTCAAACCCGACAAGCGCACGGTCACCGACGAGCAGCTCGACCGAGGACTCGAAGTCTTACGCGAACAACAGGCGCGTTTGGAAGCCGTCCCAGCTGGCCATATCATCGTAGATGGGGATTATATTGTGCTGGATATGCACGGTACTCTAGATGGCGCACCACTGGAAGGGACAAAGAAAGAAGGTCAACTCCACAAGGTTGGGTCACATGCATCTCTCTTAGGCTTGGAAATTGATTCACATGTCCAGGGGAAGAAAGAGGGCGACATACTTGAAGTACCTCAGCCTTACCCAGCCAGCCATCCCGATCCTCGCGTTGCCGGCAAAACGGTCGTATTCACGCTGACAATTAAATCCGTCAAGGCAAAGAAGCTGCCGGCCCTGGACGATGAATTCGCAAAAGATTGTGGCCCCTTCAACTCACTCCAGGAAATCAAAGACAAACTGCGAAATGGAATGGAACAGGCACTGAAGCGAGAGATCGAAGATACCTATAAGGATACGATCATCAAACGGCTCGTGGAGACCCACCACTTCGATCTCCCAGAAACTCTAGTGGAGCGTGAGTTGGAGGCCATCATCCGCCAGCACGTGCAACAGCAGAAGGGGAACGCCCAGAAATCCCCTGGCACGGAGGATCTCGCACACCTTCGCCAGGAGCATCGGAATGAAGCGGCACGCCGCGTGAAGCTGGGCCTGGTATTAGAAACAATCGCGGAGAAAGAAGGACTGACGGTCACGCAGGACGATCTTAACACCGAGATCATGAGGCTGGCATCGGAGCTTAAGATGCCGGCCAACGATCTCGTCAAGATGATCAAAGCCGGCGGACAAGAGTCCATCGATGAGTTACGCAATAGGACGTTGGCGGATAAAGCGTTGGATTTCGTATATCGCAATGCGGTGATCCAGGGATAGCACCGAACAGTGCAGGGCCGGCCTTGCGCCTTGGCTTCAATAGGCTGTAAGCGGAAAGGGACGACGTGTATGCTGGTTCCTATTGTTATCGAAACGACGAACCGAGGCGAACGCGCCTATGACATTTACTCTCGGCTTCTAAAAGACCGGATCATCTTCATCGGTGCGCCGATCGACGACATCTTTGCCAACCTGATTATTGCCCAGCTCTTGTTCCTTGAAGCGGAAGATCCTGAAAAGGACATCAATCTCTATGTCAACTCCCCCGGAGGAAGTGTCACGGCAGGATTGGGCATCTATGACACGATGCAGTATGTGAAACCCCCGATCAACACCATCTGCCTCGGCCAGGCCGCCAGCATGGGAGCCTTTCTCCTGACCGCTGGGACCAAAGGCAAACGATTCGCGCTGCCGAATGCGAGAGTGATGATTCACCAACCCATGGGCGGGTTTCAGGGACAAGCCACTGAAATCGACATTCATGCCAGAGAGATCTTGAAAATCCGCGAACGACTCAATGAAATTATGGCCAAACATACCGGGCAGCCTCTGGAGAGGATATCCCAGGACACCGAACGGGACTTCTTCATGTCGGCAGAAGAAGCCAAACGATACGGTCTCATCGACGAAGTTATCACGCGGCCACCGAAGCTCCTCAAGGCTATTAGTGGCGACGCTGGAAAAGACGCGGCCAAGGACAAGTAACACAGGGGAGGATGCATGGCAAAGCCGGATAAGATGGATCGACATCTCCGTTGCTCGTTCTGCGGAAAGAGCCGCGACGAAGTCCGCAAATTGATTGCCGGGCCTACCGTCTACATCTGTGACGAATGTGTCAACCTCTGTAATGACATCATTGCCGAGGATTGGGAAGAAGCCAAAGAGGACATTTCCTCGAAGCTCAAAAAGCCAGTGGAAATCAAACATCACTTGGATCAATACGTCGTGGGACAGGAGCGGGCCAAGAAAATTCTCTCCGTGGCCGTTCATAACCACTACAAACGAATCTCGACCAAGGACAAAGACGTTGACGACGTGCAACTCCAGAAGGGCAACATCCTCATGCTGGGACCCACAGGCACGGGGAAAACCCTCTTGGCCCAGACCCTCGCGAAATACCTGGACGTTCCCTTCACGCTGGCCGATGCCACCACGCTCACAGAAGCAGGATACGTCGGGGAAGATGTGGAAAACATCATCCTCAAGCTTCTGCAAGCGGCGGACTACGATGTTGAACGAGCCGAGCGGGGCATTGTCTATATCGATGAGATCGACAAGATCAGCCGCAAGAGCGACAGCCCCTCGATTACACGCGACGTCTCAGGTGAAGGAGTACAACAGGCGCTACTCAAACTCATTGAGGGGACCATCGCCAACGTGCCGCCTCAAGGCGGCCGCAAGCATCCGCACCAGGAGTTTATTCAGGTCAATACGAGCAACATCCTGTTTATCTGCGGCGGCGCATTTGTCGGACTCGAACAGATTATCGAGCAACGCTTAAATCGAAAGGCGATGGGATTCGGAGCCGAAGTTCGCGGACGGAGCGAGGTACGACTTGGCGAACTGTTCGCGAAAGTTCAGCCGGAAGACTTTCTCAAGTATGGTTTGATTCCTGAGTTCGTCGGTCGGCTGCCAGTCGTCGCCACCTTAGATGAGCTAGATGAACGCGCGCTCATTCGAATTTTGACCGAGCCGAGAAACGCATTCACCAAGCAGTATGAGAAATTGCTCTCCTTTGAGAAGGTGAAGCTCAAGTTCACGGAAGGTGCGCTCGGCGCGATCGCACGGAAAGCGTTTCTCCAGAAAACCGGCGCTCGAGGCTTGCGTGCCATCCTCGAAGATGTGATGCTGGACGTGATGTATGATGCTCCTTCGCAGAAGCAGATTAAAGAAGTTCTTATCACCGAGGATGCCATACTCGGCAAGCACCCTCCCATCCGAATCTTCGAACAAGATAAGGATGTGAAAACCGCCTAAACCGTTACAACTATAGATTTTTTTGGCTCTCTCTGCCGGAAGTATCGTCGGAATTCCCCTAGGCCAGGAAGGACCACCCTAGCCTGGGTTACCTCCACATCCTCCTTTCTCGTGTACCTACGTCTCTGCTCTCTCATCTACCTAACCTGTGGCGACGCTGATAACTCGACGCTTTTCCTCGACAAGATCAAATGCTGCGCTATACTTGCATAACAGATTGAATGGGGAGGACGTGTGAAATATCCCGTGTCTTCAAGCCTTCGGCACAAAGGGAAAGCTCTCGACCTTGATGCAAACCGCGAAGTAATTACCCTTCTGGGGGTGAACGGTGAATCCATGGGCAACTTATCCTGGGACTTCGTCATTGACCAGATTCTGGCCTATCGTAAACCCCAGGCGAGCCGAGACACGAGAAATGAGCCGCGCGTGACACTCACCTTCCGGGTCAAATATACAACCCCGGAAGGTCATCAGTTTGAAAGTCGCGCAGGCGGAATTGGTGGAGGCGGGCTTTTTATCGAAAGCTTGAGCCCTCTACCGGTCGGCACCAAGCTTTCGCTCGAATTTTCTCTGCCAGAGCAACCGTCAGAATGGTTGCCGGCGAAGGGTCTTGTCGCGTGGGTCTGCCCTAAAGCAGACCAATATACCTTTAGTCCTGGCATGGGAGTGCGTTTTACGGAGATTAACCCCGATATCCGTAACCGCGTGCTCGAAGTGGTGAAATCCCTCCAGGCCGTCGGACAGCTGGCCTAGTGACATTACATCTGCCAACGAATCGTCCCGCGTTCAAGTCAAGGACCTGAACATGAAAGTTCCTGTGATCACGACGGAAGGGCATGAAGGGAAAACCCTTGAGATGAACACCGAGCAGGAAGTGGTCACACTTCATAGTGCCGCAGGGGAACCGCTCGGCGCCCTGTCGTGGGGAGCGGTCATTGAGCAGATTCTTGCCAGCGACGACGATGTGCGCTTTGCCCATGCGCGCTCTCATCCGAGAGCCCCCCTCGCGGTGAAGGTTCGCTACACGACGCCGGAAGGCAAACAGTTCGATAGCTTAACTGGTGGCATCGGTGCAGGCGGATTGTTCATCGAAAGCAGCGCCCCGCTGGCTCCTGGGACCGAGCTATCCGTTGAATTTGCACTGCCAGATCGTCCCTGGGAGAAACACAAGGCCAAAGCGAAGGTTGCCTGGACCCGCAACAAGCCAGAGCGGCACCTACTCTTCCCCGGGATGGGCGTCCAATTTACCAACATCGATGAAAAGGCCCGCAAAGAGCTTGTCGAACTCGTCGATGCATTGAATCGTTCACGCCTAGCGACATAAATCCCCCTGTTCGCCCACTGTCGAACTCCCACTGCTAGCATCCTTCCTAACCACTGCCTCAAGCGGAACCTTCGTATCAAGATCACCAAAATTCGCTGGCGGTGGGCCGCTCGTACCCGCTTGACCCACGACAGCCACAATTCCTTGGCCTCATGGCGAAGCAACTCCGGCGGACAGAGATCGTGCGCTCTTTCGATGAATGTGGAGAAGCCTGGACACAACCGGCGAAACGTAGGGCTGGCAGGGCAGCTGTGCACTCTATGGTTCGAGAGACGGTTCGATAGAGCTGATTGAAGGATAGGGGCAGTCTGTAGACCGCACCTTAGCTCATGCTTGTTTAGGCGGCTCTTCGTGCAAAGCAGGCAGTTCTTTGGCCGCTTCGATAGATTGCTGGAATTCCTTCTGGGCCGAATCCATCTCCGCTTGGATTGTCCGTATCTCGGGATCGACAGAATTACGAACATCAGCGACGGCCTGTTTGAATGTCCGCAAGGCATCCCCAAGCCCTTGCCCTAAACTCTGCATATCCCCTGGGGAAATATCGGACGGCTGCGCAGCTTTTGCCTTCATCGCCGCCTGCTGCGCCTGCACGCGGGCCACGGCATCCTTGTTGACAATGGCCGACGGACGTTTGGCCGCAGGTTTTGCCTGAGCACCTGCGGGAAGTGGTGGGTACTGCGCCCGCATCATCGGCGCGGGAGCAGCCGCGCGTTCTTCCATTGTGGGAGGCTGCTGGCCCTGCCCCATCGGTTGACTTGAGGCTGACTGTGCGGTCGCCGGTCGAGCTGGTTGTGGCTGCGCCGCCATGTTGTACATCAAAGCGGCGGTGGTCCCAGGAGTGAGTTCTGGCCCCGGTGTATAGGGTGCCGTGGGCTTCGGAGCGGCAGGAGCCTGTCCCTGTGTCATGGCCGGTGTCGGCGTAGCCTGGGATGTTGATTGCATCTGCGCAGGTGCCGATTGAGTGGCATCGGGCGGTGCCGCATCCGGCGGAGGAATATCGTTGACCTCTTTTTTAAACCCTCTCAGTGCTTTGCCGACTCCTTCACCGATTTGCGGGAGCTTTCCCGCCCCGAAAATGATAAGGACAATGACGAGGATAATAATGAGCTCCGAGATCCCCATGGTACCAAACATGGCGTGATTCCTTTTCCGAAATTCCGACAAATCTTCGTCGGATCTGCCTGTTTGAGAGTCGAATCAACTCTATAGGCCAGTAGGAGGCACTGTCAAGGAAGGGAGGGAGGCTAGAAGAGTGGTACGATCTCGTTCTGCAACGGCAACCCGAACACCAATGCCTCGCGCTCGGCAAGATACACATCCAGTTCACTCCTGATCCCGAACTCACCGGGCAAGTAAATTCCTGGCTCTATGGAGAAGCAGGTCCTCGGGATCAGACGTCGGGTATCTTGTGTCTCTAAACCATCGATATTGGCTCCATTGCCATGAACCTCTTCGCCGATTGAATGCCCCGTGCGATGGAGGAATTGATCACCATAGCCACTACGTTGGATAACCTGACGGCAGGCGTTGTCGACCTCCCAGCCGAATGGGCAATGGTCAGCGGCTATTTCTGTCCGGACGAAGGTCAAGGCTGCGTCCCGTGCTTGCCGGACCAAGTCGAAAATCTCGCGGTGTTTTACCGGCACGGCCTGACCGACATAGCCGGTCCAGGTAATATCGGCATAGACTGAGCCGGGCTCCGCTCGTTTGGCCCAGAGATCGATCAAGAGCAATGCATCACGAGTGACCTCGGCAGACCCCTTCTCTGGCGGACCATAATGGGGATCCGCGCTGTGAGCATTCACGGCGGCGATCGGTGCGCTCGACGTGACCATCCCCGCTTCGCGTATACGACCAAGAATAAACTGCTGCACGCTATATTCCGTGAGATCCCGCCCTCGCGTAATAGACTCGTGGACATCACCAAATGTCTCATCCACGATGCGCCGCAGCGCCGCCGCGGCAAACTGATGCGATTCGAGTTGACGGTCTGTCCAGCAGGCTTCAAACGTTTGAATCAAATCCGCTGAACTGACTACCTCGACGTCGTAACTTCTGATCAGTTCGATCGTGCCGGCATCCACACGGGACACGTAGGGAACCGCATTCAGCGGAGAATACTGCATCGCGACGCGAAGGCCACCGCCGAGCAGGCGTCCAAGAATGTGCCGTTGCTGCTCCCACGATACATAAGAGTCTGTCTGTCCTGGCAATGCATCCAGCACGCACGGCTCGATGCGATGCAGCAGCTTGACGGGAACCCCCTGCGCAGGAATCCAGTAGTACCATCGCCTTGTCACATGGAGGGTAGGATCGAGCTGAAGTATGCGATACGCGAGGGGGTCGCTCCCGCGGAAATCATAGAACAGCCAGCCGTCGATCTCGGCATCACGAAGCGCCTGCTGAATCCCGCTGATACGCTGCTGTATGGCCGTGATCATCGTGGATGGCATCTTATCGTCACGCTAGCAAACCGTCAATGAGACGGCCGCGGAGACCGGTGGTCGTGCTACAATGCGCACCATGACAATTGAGCATGCACCAGAGCTTTCTCAGTTCCGCGTGACCCTGTTTGTCGGACCGCAACCTGTGGAGGAAAGACCCTTCACTTTCTCCTGTATATTCAATGTCAAGAAACGGAGTTGGAAGGGCGGAATCCAGGTCGCTGTCCTGATCACCCAGAGTCAGATTGATATGCTGAGCGCCGACATAGATTTCTCCCGCTGGTTGGCCCAGACCCTCATCGATCTGTCAGATGAAGATCGTCTTTCGCATCAAGAACGAGCCCATGAACTGTTTATCCAAGCCGTCTGTTGGTGCAAGCTGGACCTGGCATTGCAAGCCGGCATCACTCAAGAGAATCAATATCTCGCAGACGAATCCTGGTCTGTTGATGTCAGAGACACCGTCATCAAGCGAACAAACTTCGTCACCTCATACATTGCATCCGAACTGGACCTCGTACCGAAAGACGCCACCGCTCCATAAAACATGCTACACAGGCATGGCAGGGGGTTTGCAACAAGAGTTGAATTTGCTATAACCCCACTACCACTCAATCGTGGATGAGCGCCCTGAAGTCAACCACTGCCCCGCGCAGTTCGCTCTATCGAAGAAGGAGGATTATCTGTGAATACCCACTTGTCTTCATCTAATCGCCCCCGTGAGACCTCCATCTTCAAACTGATGGCAGTCCTCATGCTCCTAGCCCTGTGTACCGTCATCATGGTGCCTTCGGCGTGGAGTCAAGAAGGCACGGCCCCCTCGTCAGGCACGAGTACCGAAGGCGGAACCCCGTCAAGCGCTGGCATGGGGGCCGCTTCCGCCGTCGCTACGATCCTCTATTTTCCCTTCAAAGCCGCATTTGCGATTGGCGGAGGAATCGTGGGCGGATTGGCCTATGCCTTTTCAGGTGGGAATGAAAAGGCAGCGAAGAGCATTTGGGATACGAGTCTCCGCGGCACCTATTACATTTCTCCCGATCACCTGGAGGGCAATCGGCCCATCCGCTTCCTAGGGGTCGCTGATCCAAATGATGGATCGGAGCCGGCCTCTGCTCCGGAGCCCGTCCGCTAGCCGATGAAACCGATCATCGGCGTCACACCAGACTTCAACGCCGGCGATCGAAAGGAATGGGGTGGGTGCGAGCCCACCTACTTTTTGCGCGCACGCTACATCCGTGCCATTGAAGAACTCGGAGGCGTCCCCCTGGTCCTTCCACTCCTCGCGGACCGGGCCACGAGACGGCGCCTCCTGCAACAGATCAATGGGCTCCTCCTCACTGGAAGCGGACCGGACCTTTCACCATCATTGTATGGCGAACGTCAACGCTATCCGTTTGAAATCGTGAGCAAACGTCGCGCGAGTTTTGAACTGGACGTTGTCCACATGGCAAAACAAGCTGATGTCCCGTTGCTTGCCATCTGTGGAGGCATGCAGGCTATGAACGTCGCCTGCGGCGGCAGTCTGTTTCAGGATATTTCATCTCAAATTTCAAAGCCGCTCCAACACCGTCAACAGATTCCTGCAATACACGTCAGTCACACCGTCACTATCACACCCGGCAGTCTCCTCCGTCGCATTGTGCGATCGGTATCGATGCGGGTGAATAGCTCGCACCATCAATCGGTCAACGCCGTCGCGCCGTCATTGATTGCCAGCGCCCTGGCCCCAGATGGTATCGTAGAGGCAATCGAATCTCCGACCAACCGCTTTTTTCTGGGCATCCAATGGCATCCGGAATTTCTCTTTGACCGGCACCCCCTCCACCGGCGATTGTTCG
>DATEPD010000414.1:0-4804 GCA_035273365.1 Nitrospiraceae bacterium
TGATGATTCCTTTTCGTCTGTTGACGTTCAGTCTGCTGAGTGTCGCGATGATGTTTGCATTTGGCTGTGCAGGGAAAGCCGGCATGGTGCAGACACAGGGGTTGAGCGACGCGAAACCGGTCGCGGGCCAGACTCAGGCGCCGGTTCTTTCGCCATCGGCGGATACTCAATCGGACGATCCTCACGATCCCTTTGCCAGGGCCGATGAGGGGTCCGATGAGGAGTATGATCCCTTGGAGTCGATGAATACGAGCATCTTCGAATTCAATCGGCAAATGGATCGCTTTATCCTCAAGCCGGTGGCCAAGGGATACAACTTCATCACGCCGGATCAGGTACAGGTCGGGGTCAGCAACTTCTTTTATAACGTTCGTTTTGCCCCGCGTTTTCTGAACAACATATTCCAGGGAAAAGTGAAAGGCGCCGGTATCGAGTTGGGTAGATTTCTGGTCAACAGTACGGTTGGCGTCGCGGGATTTTTCGATGTCGCGAAAAAGATCGATCTGGTGACGCCGGAAGAGGATTTAGGACAGACCCTGGGTTTCTATGGGGTGAAACCGGGTCCCTATCTTGTAGTGCCATTTTTCCCGCCCTTTACCGTTCGTGATCTTGTGGGATATGTCGGCGACATATTTCTGAATCCGATCAACTGGCTGGTCGTGCCGATCATTGAAGTCGATGGTGTCCCTTCCGCGATCGCCCACAAGAACCGTACGACAACAAGCATCATCCAAATTGGGTCGCGCGCGGGCGAGATTATCAATGAACGGTCGCGGAATCTTGAAAAGTTCCAAGGAGTCGAGGAAGCGACGTTGGATCTCTATACCGCCGTGCGCAATGCCTATCTGCAGAAGCGTGCGCAGTCTATTCGGGAGTAGGGACGAAAGCTGTCTGTTTGGTCTGTCTCGTCTATCTGGTCTATCCGGTCTGAACCAAGCAACGAGATAGACCAGACATACCAGATAAACCAGACAGACGTTGTTATCGGATTATGCCCAATTCCCGACCGACGGTTGCAAAGGCGGCGCTGGCTCGCCCCAGCTGTTCGGGTGTGTGGGCCGCCGACATCTGGACACGAATCCGTGCCTGACCTTCCGGTACAACCGGGTAACTGAACCCCACGACATAGATCCCTTCCGCTAGAAGCCGCTCCGCCATTTTGGTGGCAAGTGAGGCCTCACCCAACATAATCGGAATGATAGGATGCTCGCCGGGAATGAGCCGGAATCCAAGTGCAGTGAGCTGCGTGCGGAAGAAGGTTGCGTTCTCGCGCAGTCTGGTTCGTAACTGGTCGCCTTGGGCCACGAGGACCACGGCCCGTCGAGCCGCTGCGGCGATAACCGGGGGGAGTGAATTCGAAAACAGGTAGGGTCGCGACCGCTGCCGCAACAGCTCGACAAGTTCTTTCCGTCCTGACGTAAACCCGCCTGCCGCGCCGCCCAATGTTTTTCCCAGCGTGCTGGTGACGATCTCGATCCGGTCGGCGACGCCGAAGTGGTCCGGCGTGCCGCGCCCGTTGCGCCCCAGCACACCGGTCGCGTGACTGTCGTCCACAATCACCGCTGCATCGTATCGATCCGCCAGCTCGACGATTCGATCGAGTTTTGCGAGGTCGCCATCCATGGAAAAGACCCCGTCCGTCGCGATCAAGCGAAGCCGGCAAGCTGCCGCGTCGCGCAGCTTGGCTTCCAAGTCCGCCATATCGGAGTGCATATAGCGGAGCCTTTTGGCCTTGCAGAGTCGGATACCATCGATCAGGCTGGCATGGTTCAATGCGTCGCTGATGACCGCGTCTTGTTCGCCGAGGAGTACATCAAAGAGTCCGCCGTTGGCATCGAAGCAGGAACTGTAGAGGATCGTATCCTCAGTGCCTAGGAACGTGCTGAGTGTCTGCTCGAGTTGTGTGTGGAGATCCTGTGTGCCGCAGATGAACCGGACGGAGGCCATGCCGTAACCATGCTCTTGCAGTCCGGCTGCGGCAGCCTGTCTGATATCGGGATGGTTGGCGAGTCCCAGATAGTTGTTAGCACAGAGATTGAGGACCTCGCCTTGTGCGACGCGAATCTCGGCTCCCTGCGGACCGAGGATCTGACGCTCAGATTTATACAGGCCTGCCGAGCGGATTTCAGCGAGTTGTGCTGACAGAGTTGTCTTGAGTGAGTGGTAGGCCATTCTCAGTTGGTGAGGTGTGAGGGGTGAGGGGGAAGGGGGAAAATTCGCTCATTGTCTTTGGTCCTGGTCATCCTACACCTCACCCTATACCCCTTATGGGATCAAAATGACCTTCCCGCAGTGACCTGAATTGATCAACTCGAACCCCCGTGCAAAGTCATTCATGGGAAACGTATGGGTGATGACCGGTTTGATGTTGAGTCCAGCCTGAAAGAGACCGGACAGGCGATACCAAGTCTTGAAGAGTCGGCGGCCGGTAATGCCGTAGACGCGAATTCCCTTAAAAATAATTTCATTCGCGAGGTCGCAGGTGATCGGTCCGGTTGGAATACCGAAGAGCGTCACTCGCCCGCCGTTCTTCACGGAACTGAAGGCATGATGTAATGCCGTCGGATTCCCCGACATCTCGAGCGAAGCGTCGACGCCCTCTCCAGCAGTGATCTCGCGAATGGCGGCAGTGATGTGCTCCGCGGTCTCAGTCTTGGCGTTGAGCAGATGATCGACACCGACCTGTTTGGCTAGGTCCAGTCGGTAGGTACTGACATCTGTGGCGATGATCATAGCGGCACCGGCCGTTCGTGCGACGGCGGCCGCGAAGAGTCCGGTCGGACCACAGCCGGTAATCAAGACCGTCTGTCCTGTGATGTCTTCGACTAAGGCAGCGTCGACGGCGTTGCCAAGCGGTTCCTGGAGGCAGGCGAGTTCCGGTGGAATAGTGGGCGAGGTCTTCCAGAGCACAGATTCAGGCAAGGCCATGTATTCCGCGAACGATCCGTCGTGATCGACACCGAGGATGCGGTAATTCTTGCACACATGCGCCTGTCCGGTGCGGCATTGAAAACAGGCCCCACACGTCAAGTGCGATTCCGCAGCGACGTAATCGCCCACCTTGACGAGCGTCACATCCGAGCCGACTTCCACAACCTCGCCACACATTTCATGGCCGATAATTCTGGGAGGATGGACCCGGCTGTGTGCCCAAGGATCCCAATTATAAATATGGGCATCTGTCCCGCAGAGAGAGGTGGCTGTGACACGGATGATGGCATCGGCGGGGCCGGGTTTCGGATCCGGTCTGTCGGTCTCGGTCAACCCTGGTTCTGCCGATGTCTTAACAAGTGCACGCATGACCTCATTGTATACCAGGTGGGCGATTCCGCCTACCCTTGTGGGGAAAAACGGGTTGCGCAAGGGTCTGCGAGATCGGTAGGATAAAAACTATGAAGACTCTGCACCACCGAAGCCTTATGTTAGTGAGCATGTGCTGTGTGGCACTCGTCTGTCCCGGCCCCATCGTAGCCGCACATTCCGAATCAGCGCCACAAACGGCCTCGTCCGGTCCCACGAAGCGATGGGCGCAATTCGAATTGAATCAGTCTGAGTCGATGGGGGATCCGCAAACGGGCAAGCCCGTCACGCTGACGATTGTCCTTGGAGGGGTGACAACAGGAACGACTCCCGTGGTGGCGACCTGTGAATCGATTGCATTTCAAGCCCAAACGGTCACTCTTGAGCCGGATGAAGAGTCGATGACATTGAAGGGGACGGTGACGCTCGAACCAATCCTCATGAGTCGAACCACTGTGCCGCCCAGGGCAGCGCGAGTTCAAGTGACGTTTGCTCGATCCCGCCAGGACAAATTCGAACGGTTCATGCAGCGGATCGTGTATGTGACGATGGATCGCTCGGAGCCGGCCAATGAGAATGAGGGTAGCGAGTCGCCGCCCGTTCGCCCGGAGGAAGCTCAGGGCGAAGATGTCATCTTGGATGAACCGCAATCGGGTGTGGAACCGGTTGCGACGGCCCCCTTGGCCGAGGAAGATCTCGTCCCATTTGCCTCCCCGGGACAGGGGGAAGCGTACTGGCAACAGGTAAGTCACCTCATCAGCCGGAGTTGGGCTCGTCAGGTCCGCGGCGTCCGGCATAGGCCGAGCCATGAAACAGTGAGGGTCCATTTTAAGATGTTTCCCAACGGTCGAGCCCAGCTGATTGAGATTGAGAAAGGCTCCGGCGCACGCGAAATTGACGAAGCTGGAATCTATGCGGTGGTCAATGCTCAGCCGTTTCTGCCGTTCCCCAGTGAGGTGGGGGAGGATCCGGTAGATGTCCATGTCCGGATGCGAACCGGGAGTCGGGGACGGTCTTCTAGCGAGGTGCTGTCAGTCGGGAGCCGGTCAACCAGCAAATCTGGTGCATCGGGCCAGCCTGCAAGGAGATAGGTCGAATCGATTCATGCCCTGTCCGCAATACGATTCACCCATGAGGAGCCATTCATGCTGAAGAGGAACGGACAGATGTGGCTGGTGCTTTTGTGGCTCGGGGCGATGGCGTGGCTTCCAATGGCGGTTCAAGCAGAACCAGCCCGTTGGAACCTCGATCCTGAACATTCAACCATTGAATTTCGCGTTGCGCACATGGTCGTATCCAAGACTACAGGCCGATTCATGGACTATGCCGGGTTTATCGACATGGATGCCGAAGACGGGACAGTGACGGCGATTGAGGCCACGATCAAGGCCGAGTCAGTGAATACGAATCACGTCAAGCGGGATACCCACTTGCGGAATGCCGAATTTTTGGACGTGAAACTGTATCCGACGATTACCTTCAAGATGAAGAGCTATAAGAAAAC
>DATEPD010000415.1:0-5919 GCA_035273365.1 Nitrospiraceae bacterium
ACATAGGCGATCGGCGCCTCATCGAATAAATCCCGCAGCCGTTCCTCGTTGACCTTGATCTGTGCATCCATCCGTTCACGTTCCAGTTCTGCACCTGCCCGAACTCCGAAGATCTTAAAGACAGAGAGCACGCGAGGATCGTCGTGCATCGGCTTGGTATCCATCACGGCGAGGTGTCCCATCACCTTGCCCGAGCGGTCCGAGACGGGAATCGCCAAATAACTCTCGACACCCAACTTGGCAAGATCCTCCCGATGCTCTGGGAATATGTCCTGTACCTTCTCCGGGAAGAGGCACACTTCTCCCGCCAACACTCGTTCGCACGGCGTATGGGGCAGGTCATATTCAAAGTTGGCGAGAAACCCGTCGCCCTTCCAAAATGCGAGGGTCCGCACGCGGGTACGGTTGCCTTCGACGAACTTGGAGACAAAGGCATACTTGGTCTGTAGGGCTTCGGCCAGGCTCTTCACCAGGGAATTGAAAAACTCCGCGCCGGTTGTCGCAGCCGTGCCCTCATCGATCATTCGCAGCGTCAGATCGCTCTTGCGCATCGCGCGTTCGAAACCCAGACGCTCGAACTCGGCGGCGGCCCTCGTCGCAAAGATCCCGAGAATTGACGTCGCGCGCACATGATCCGGCATCGGCTTGGAATCCATGATGGCCAGATGTCCCACGACCCTGTCGGAGGAATCGACGATCGGAACACCGCAGTAGCTTTCGACGCCGATGTCCTGAATTAGTTGGACGTGGGGGTAAAACGCGCGCAGTTGGTCTGGGTGATGGACGCATTTGCGTGTCAGGACGGTTTCACAGGGGCCGTGCATTGGCACATCAAACTGCGGGAGCGGCCTGCCTTTGCCCCAGCCCGCCCGTGAGCGAAACCGAGTGCCGTCCTCGCTGAGTTCGGAAATATAGGCATAGTCCACACCGAGCGCGGTGGCCAGTTGTTGCACGAGTGAGGAGAAAAACTGTTCGCCGACTTTTGACTCGACGCCCTCCACGATTTCCTGAAGCACCGTACTGGTTTGGATCAGATCGCGTGTACGGGCCGCAACCTGCTGTTCCAAGTGCTCGTGGGATTGTTGGAGTGACTGCTCTGCCTGTTTGAGTTCCGTCACATCGCGAGAGACGGCCAACAGCTTCTCCGGCTTGCCATCTCTGTCGAGAATGGCCGTCACAGAGACGTCCCACCACTTGGGGATATGTGTCTGCGTCGTCGGGAAGTAGCCGGTAAATCGTCCAACTTGACCCTGCCGCGCCTGTTCGATCGCGGCTCTCGCGTGTTCCCGATCCTGTCCATGCCAGAATTCGACCCAGGGCGAACCGATCAGGGATCCGAAGTCACAGATCTCCAATGCCGTCAGACCATGGGCGTTGATCGAAAGAAGATGCCCCTTGAGATCGAGCACCTTAATACAATCGCGGCTGCTTTCGATGAGACGAGCGGCGAATTCCTCGCTACGCCTGAGAGCTTCTTCGAGATGGGCGGAGGACATCGACATCACCCTGTGATGGGGATTGATGGGTAGGCGAAGCAGCGCTGAAGTCTAGCACCAGAGAGGAAAACGCTGCAACTACGGGCAAGTTGGTAAGGATCTTGGGCTATCGAGGGAACGATCATGCGGTCGTCCTCGTATGCGACCTGGTCATCGCAGCAAGCGTCGCAGGCATCATGGCGATACGACCTGTATGGCATGCCCATCCGGATCGCGAACCTGAAATCCCTTGGTGAATCTTAAGGTCTTGTCCGGCAACGTGACGATCCTGGATGAAATGAACTGCGCCGTCCCTTGCAAGGTTGCGGCGGCAGCCTCCACATCGAGAACAACCAGCGTCGTCTGCCAATGCCATAGATCGGTCGGATGCGAATCGCCCGGCATCGGCCGGCCCGCCATCGGCAATTCGTATTCAAGAAATTCTACGCCGGGCGTGCCTGCCATCGGTCGCAAGCCGGTTACACGGGCTCTCGCGCCAGGCAAGCTGTCGAGATGCTCTTGTTCGACTCCCATGTTTAACGTGCCGCCTGCGACGGTCATGCCAAGCAGATCGCGATAGAACTTGGTGCTGTTCTCCGTACTCCGCACCGTCATGGCCGTATGGTCGATGCCGAGGAAGAGAGGTGCGGGTAACGGAGCCGTCTCGGCGGCCCCGGGGTGCCTAGGTGAGAACGATTTCTTCCAGACAGGATTGCCTTTCCCTTCCGGGAACCAAAGCAACTCCAAATTGTGTCCGTCTGGATCGCGGAACTTGATCGCTTTGATGCCGGCCGCGGCGGGATTCGAAATGGGAATCGTCTGCGGGCGCGGCGAAAGCTGCCGGACGTGATGCTTTCTCAGTTGCACCCAGGCCGCTTCCATGTCGCGCACAACGATGGCGATGTGTTGGAACCAGAGATCGTTACTGTAGGACGGCACGGGAACCGACCGTACATCCGGCGGCGCCAGAAACAGGATCAGCTCGAGCTGTTGCTCGCCAAGCTGCATCCGGACCACTCTCGCCCGCACGCCGAAGATCCCCCAGAGTTGATCGTATTCCGGGCCATCGACTTCCACATCGCTCACTGGCTTAAAGGTCAACACATCCGAATAGAACGCCACCGACCGGTCCATATCCGAGACTGTCATCCCGATAGACTCAACCGCCAAGACCAAACCTCTGTTGTCTGCAAGCAGGGGAGTGGCAGCCGCCCAGAAGACAAGTGTCACGGTCAGCCAGCCGACGAACAGTCTTCTCGTGTTCATGTGCTTATCTCACTTGCGCCATGCTGGTTCCGACCAAAGCCAGACTGGCTTGCCTCTCCGGTTCTTCTTCCGCCAGCGGCATGATGGATGGACGAACAGTCGTGAACTGGACAAGATCCTTTGAAAAGAGCAGATCGAGAGTCCAGTCCAGGGCCACGCGGACCTTCTTTTCAAATCGAGGCAGTTTCGTCAAATAAATCGTCCGCCACAGCCACCAGGCAATGAACCCTGAAAAGTTCACTCCCAGAATATTGGCCACACCGCTCCGTTTCCCGATGGGGGCGAGGAGTCCGAGTGTCGAAAACAGGAACGGCTTCTTCTGTTCTCCTCGAATGGCTGCCAGGATATTCTGGGCCGCGACCCTTCCTTCGCGAAGCGCATGTTGCGCAGTCGGGGGGTGGGGTTTCCCTGTTCTACGATCAGGGACGACCGCACAGTCGCCGAGGGACCAGACTCCAGACCATTCGGGAACTTCCAGGTACTCGTTGACGAGAATCCGTCCTCGCTCCTTCCTACAAGGTAGTGTGTCCAAGAGGGAGTTCGGGCGGGTTCCGGCGGTCCAGACCAGTGTATTGGTCGTCACCATGGTGCCGTCGCTGAGCGTGACTTCGCGGTCGGTCACGGCGGTGACTTTACAGTTTGAATGGATTTCGACATTTCGCTCCACGAGTTTTCGATGTGCATAGGCGCCGAGCTTCGCCCCGAGCTCCGGCAAAATGGTCTTCCCCGGATGGACAAGAATGACCCGAAGCATGTCCTCCCGAAGGTGCGGATAGAACCGCACTGCCTCCCGAAGAAAGTCATTCATTCCGGCGATGGTTTCGACACCGGCGAATCCTCCTCCCGCCACCACAAAATTGAGTAACGGAGCACGCGTGCTCGGGGAACATTCAAAGTCTGCCTCTTCCAGATTCGCGATCAGGCGGTTGCGCAGGAATATCGCGTCATCCAGCGTTTTCATCGTCAGCGCCCGGTCTGCCAAGCCAGGCAGGTTAAAGAAGTTTGTGGTCGAGCCGAGGGCCAGCACCAGATGGTCGTACGGCAGCGAATGGCAATGTTCCTCATGACCATGCGACAGCCCGACTCGTTTGTTCACGAGATCGATGGATTCGATTTCTCCGTGAAAGAAGGTCACGCGACGCAACAGCTTGCGGACCGGGCTGACAATATTGGTAATATCGAGGTCGCTCGCCGCCACTTCGTGCAGCATCGGAGTGAAGAGAAAAAAGTTGTCGCGGTTGACGAGTGTGACGTCCAAGTTGGCTCCCCGCGCAAGCGCACGCTCGAATTCCAGCGCGACATACATGCCGCCGAATCCACCGCCCAGAATCAGTACTCGTGGTTTTCCGTCAGACATGGTGTCCTTCCCAATTAGTGTCCCAACCGTTGCAAAAGATGATCTCCCACCCGTAACGCATTGGCCATGATTGTCAGTGAGGGATTCACTGCCGAGCTCGACACGAAGAAGCTCGCATCGACAACATAGAGATTGTCCAGATCGTGCGCTTTGCAGTTCACGTCCAGCACGGAGGTCTTCGGATCGCGCCCGAAGCGGACGGTCCCACATTGGTGTGCCGTGCCCGCAATCGGGATCTTTTTCCCGAAATAGAGATGCGTCGGCAGCAGATGGTCTTCGCAGCCGATGTGGTTGAGCATGCTCTTGAGTTTTGCAGCTAAGCGGCGATGGGCGTTCAGATTGTTTTCCGTATAGGCCAACGTGATGGTGCCGTCCTTGCCGATGAGCACGCGATTGTTGGAATCCGGCAGATCTTCCGAGGTCATCCAGAAGTCGAGCGAATGCTTGGCCATCGCATCGAGAGCGGCGCCAGGTGTCAAGCTTGGTGCGCCGGCCCGCAGAGATTCTATATCCTGTTTACCGATCATCGAGATGTGACCCATGGGATAGTCCCACTCGGCCGAGGAAAAATAGAAATCATTCAGGCCGATGGTCTTTTGGAACACCGTCGGGTTTGGCCGTTTCGAGATCGCGAGCATCGCGGAATTGTTGTGGCACATGTAGTGCCGGCCGACGAGGTCGGAGAAATTGGCCAGGCCGTTTGGATGTCTGTCGTTCGCGGAACGCAGTAACAGGGCCGCCGAGTTAATCGCCCCGGCTGAGACGACCACAATGCTCCCCTTATAGGTTTCCTTCATGCCGTTTCGTTCAACGTGAACCGTGGTGACCTCTCGTCCCGATGTATTCGTGTCTAATCGTGTGACCAGTGCATCAGTGACCAATGACACATTGGGGTACTTGAGTGCCGGATCGACACAGACCACTTGCGAGTCGGCCTTGGCATTGATCAGACAAGGGAACCCATCACACGTACTGCAGCGGATGCAGGCGCTCTGTTCTTTGTGTTTCTCGTTCAGCATCACGCCGACCGGCAGATGAAAAGGTCTGTAGCCGCACTTCTGCCAGTCGTCGTGCAGTTCCTGAATGCGTGGTTCGTGAGTCAGGGCGGGATACTTGTAGGGTGCACTGGCCTTTGGCTCTGTCGGATCTTCGCCGCGAGAGCCATGCACGTGGTACAGATGCTCGGCTTGGGTGTAATAGGGTTCGAGGTCGTCGTAGCGGATCGGCCATTCGGGGGAGATGCCGCCGTGATGCTTCACCTCGCCGAAGTCTTGAAGGCGCATGCGCAACAGCGCCGCACCGTAGACTTTTGAGTTGCCGCCGACGTTGTAGTGAATACCGGGGTGGAACGTTCCCCCATCCTTATCGCGCCAGGTTTCTTTCGCCTTGTATTTGTTGTCGATGAAGACGGTCTTGGAACTCCAGTTCTCCTTTTCGCGCGGCAGGTAGCCGCCACGTTCGAGCAGGAGGATGTTCTTTCCCGACGGGGCGAGCTTATAGGCCAGCGTACCGCCGCCGGGTCCAGTGCCAATGATGATCACGTCATAGTGAGTGGACATGAAACCCTTCCTCATACTGGAACGGAGTCGGTCTACAGACTCAGACCTTACACACGAAGGGAAAGGGTATCGCAGAAAAGAGGGGTAGGCGGATATGGTGATGAGATCACAATGACCGGCAATTCAAACGGACTAGCCTGTGCCGGTCATTGTCGTAACGCGATGATCGTTGCCAACCCTGTGCCGTGTCGGATCGAGCGGTGGCGCTAGTCGCGCCTGGCGCGAAGGGCCTCTTTGAGTCGGGCCTTGGCGGCAGAGGAAA
>DATEPD010000416.1:0-10906 GCA_035273365.1 Nitrospiraceae bacterium
ATACCAAGAAAGCCAGTGCCCAGGCCTAGTTTGGCGGTGGCAGTACCGTTGGACACCTCTACATATCGGGCCTTCAACAAGTCAGTTCGAATCTTCAAGCAATTCAGGAACTTGGCATACTGGTAAAGGACCTGGATCTCGGCCTCTGTGACTTTCCCCATCTTCGTGACGGTCGAGTGGTCTATCTCTGTTGGAAGCTTGGAGAGCAAGAGGTTCGCTGGTGGCATGAAACAACCGCCGGGTATAAGGATCGCTGCCCGCTGGAGAGCCAAGCCTGAAGTCAGAATTCTAGGCCTCAACACGCGATACGTGTATGAAATTTGTCATTCTCGGATTTGACGGGCCCGATGGAGAAGCCAAGCGAAAAATTTATCGTCCGGCACATCTTGCCAAGATGGAGTCTCTTGATGCACAAGGCAGGGTTGTGCTCGCCGGTCCACTCATTGATAAAACAGGGAGTCTTATTGTCATCGAAGCGGACTCGTTGGGAGACGCGCAACTATTTGCTCGCGAAGACCCCTATACCGTCCATGGTGTATTTGAACGGGTCGAGGTCCACCCATTTACTCAAGTATTCCCGAGGGAACGGTAGTCGAAGTCCTAGAGTTCCCTGTTTCACCCCTGCTCCTTTTGCCCCCTCTGGTTGCGTTGCCGCTTCAGTCCTCACGCGGTATAGTTATCCGAATGGAACTGTACCGGCAATTGTTCTTCCCCTTCCTTTTCGCGCTCCTTCTATCGGAGGCCCCTGCGTTCAGCGCTTCGACGAAAACCGTCATCGCCGACGGTCAATATGTCATGGGCGATGGTGATACCTTAGCAGTGGCAGAAGAAAAAGTCCTCCAACGAGCCCAACGCAAGGCAGTCGAAGAAGCGGGCGTCTATCTCGAATCCACATTCCATGATGTGGAAAAAGAATCTGGCGGAAGAAACACGCAAACCAGTTCGCTGGAAATCAGAACGATTGCCGCTGCTGTTACGGAAACGGAAATCCTGGAATCCAGACGCTCCTTCGAGTTGGATCGTCCGGTCTTCTTCGTGCGCATTCGTGCCACAATCAATATGAGCAGTCTGGCGGAAGCGATACGACGACTTCAATCCGACCAGCAACTTGCGCAACACTATCGCCAGCTCCAGCAAGAGAATTACCAATTGCGATCGCAACTGCAAGAGCTTCAACAACAGCCCATCGGCGTCCGAATGCTGGCAATCGATCCGACCGGGAAGTCCCCCTCACACCAACGAGCCCGCGCCATGATTGAGACTGCTCTTCACACTTCGAATCTGTGGGACAAGATCCATCTCAGTTCCGACGCCGCCGCCCTTGACGATCGCTACATCGATCCACTAATCGTGCGAGGGCAAACCTATCTGCGACTCGTGTCACTGGCATATTCCCAACGAGCCCCGGCATCGGACTATGCGAACTATCTGGACAAAGCCAGGATAGACTTTGATCGTGCCATCACACTCGACTCCAAGAATCTATGGGCATGGGTTGGGAAAGGGGATGTGCTCAAATGGCTGAAACAGTTGGACGAGGCCGCCGCTGCCTACGAGCAAGTCCTTGAGCTCGATCCGTTCGCCGACATCGCTCGCCTGCGCCTTATCGATATATACACGACACAAGCCCGTCATCAGGCGGGCACCAGATCTTGGCATCAGGCGTTGGCGACGCTGAAGAAAATCCTCAATGCTCAAACACCTGAAAGTTGGATCCCATATCAAAAAGAGGCGTATGCACTGCGGAGTGAAATCTATCTCAAGTTGAATCAGCCGGAGCAGGCGATTGAAGATTTGTCCACTGTTATTCGGGGTGACCCCACCAACGCTGCCGCCCTGGTGAGCAGGGCAAAACTCTACCAAGAACGTTTACAGGGGCGGCTCGCCAAGGATGACCTTGAGCGAGCCTGTGTCCTCGGATCCATTCCAGCCTGTGAGCAATTGCCGTAACACCGCGCAATTTATTGGTTTGATGTTAGCATCCCAGCCGCGAGTCAGCCGACCCATGGGCATCTGAGTCCTTCTCCCTTGGTTTGACAGACAGGATCGGCGGGCCCTATAATGCGCACTCCTAAAATGCGAGCTAGATAGGCGCTAGTGGCTACGTTTGGGCAAAGCCCTCATCTTAGGACAAAAGGCCTAAGCCTCTCTCATTCGATGGACCAAAATTTCTCAGAGGTGGGCCTTCTGCGATATTGCAGGGGGCACGGAAAAAGCTTAGAGTGAAAATGGCTGAGGTCATTGGAAAATTTATGGTTCTCGTTCTTTCACCCCTTGCCGGAGAATAAGCTGTAATGACTCAGTATCGTGTCCTCCCAGGCCCGGAACATTTCCTTCCTCCATCAGCGGCCAGTATGGGGATTCGTTTGCCGAATCCTGGAGAAGCTCATATCAACGGTGTCATCGTCCCAGAGGAAAAGGCATACGAAGAAGCAGCAAAACAATTTCTCATGGCCAAGGTGCCAACCCTCTTCCCGGGCCCCTTAGTCCTATGGGCCTGGAACGAGAAGGCGGCCAAGAAGGCTACGGCCATCCGCCACCTGTACAACACACTCAAGGAGTGTGTGCAAACGGGGCAAACACCTATGTTGATCCCAATGCCGGACTACCGCCCCAAATATCCGAAGATCAACCCTGAAGTCGAGATCAATCCCAACCACCCGAATCTGACCATCTGGCATAATAAAATCGATTGTTGCATGTTCATCGGAGTCCACTGCCATCAAGCGAATTTGTCGCTCAAAATTATTCGCGGTGGCACATCATGCTATACGATTGCAATGTGCGCCCAAGCCGGTCATGAAGATGCGATGCTGTCGTTCCGCGACGCATCGGTTGAAAAAATCATGAAATTGGCAGAGTGGGTGAAAAAATTGAAAGGGACAGTCCAACCACGGCTGGCGTCAGCCAAGAGCGGAGCTTCAAACTAACCCGTTTGAGGTTCTGAAGACAGTGAAAGGAGTCGGACCCATGGCAGACACACACTCAGTCATCGGCACAAAAAATAAAAAGGGGCAGACCTTTACCGACACTTGGACTATGATGCACGAAGCGCCGCGCACGCCGTCGTTCTTTACGGGCAGCGAGGTCATCAAGGAAGCGCTTCGGCGGGCCAGTTGTGACGTGATGATCGCCTATCCGATTACGCCGCAGAGTGAAGCGGCCGCCTTGATCGGAGAACTCTTCGCCGAGGGTTACATCGGCGACTACTTCCGGGGCGAAAGCGAATTCGCAGTCATGTCGCAATGTGCGGGAGCCGCCTTCGGCGGAGCTCGCGTCTTTACGACGACCGCGGGACCCGGCACGATGCGCGCCATGGAAAACTTTCCGATGTGGGCTGGCGCACGGCTGCCGATCCAAATGATCGTCACCTGCCGCGGCATCAACTCGCCGCTCTCGATCCAGCCTGACACTCTGGAGATTGCGTATCTTCTGAATACCGGCATGCTTGTTTGGCATGCGGAAACCGCACAAGACTTCTTCGATTGGATCCTCAAGGGATTTATGGTGTCGGAAGAGCCTGATGTCCACCTCCCCTTAGCGCTGTGCTGCGACGGATTCTTCGTCACCCACACCAAGGACGTCGTCAACCTCACCCCTGCCGATATGTGTCTTCCGCCCTATGATCCATATCGCTCACCGGTGCCTTGTATGGATATGGAGTGTCCGCCGGTCCGGATGATGCGCGATCCGTTTGTCATGAAGAGCAATTACATTAGCTATGCCACCCACGCTTCCTGGCAGCAAGAAGTCTGGGCAGCAGTGGAGCGGTCCCGCAAGCACACGATCAAATGGATAAATGGATTGATCGAGACCGAAAATACCGATGCCGAGGTCCTCATTGTCTCCTCTGGGACAGCGGTGTCACAGGGTCGTGAAGCCATCCGGCTCCTCGAAGACGAAGGTATTCGTTGCGGTTTGGTAAAGATCAAGGCTTTGCGGCCTTGGCCAGGCGAGGAAATCCGTGAAGCCACAAAGAACGCCAAGCATATCGTCGTCCCGGAATTTAACGTGACCGGGTGGTTGGCAAAGGAAATTAAAGCCTCCATCCCAAACAGCGACCGCGTGAACGCCGGCCCGCATGTATGCGGAGGCATGACGATGCCACCGGAAATTATTGTTTCAGAAATCAAGAACCTGCTCGGCATGCGCGCCATGTCGTTGGCCGGTCGTGGTAGTTGATCGCATCTGAGCAGCAAGAATCGAACGCCCTGAATTAGACGCACCACTGAGGAGGCCATCATGAGCAAGGAACGTATCAAGATTTCGGAAGACCTGTACGACATTATGCCGTCTGACTACCAAGACCTGGTCAAGAGCGCGACCTATGGTAAGGAAGACCGGGGATGGAAGGATATCGGCAACACCAAGGAACTGATCGAGCAGCACTCCCTCTGCGCCGGCTGCCCGGAATCCATGGCCTTCCGATACATTTTGGCCTCACTGCCAAACCCCGAAGACACCGTCATGGTCGGCTCCACCGGTTGCACCAGCCTGGTATTCCCGATGGTGGCTGTCCATAACATTCACTCTCTCTTCGGGAATCAAAACGCCATCGCCTCCGGCTTGAAGCGCGCGTTAAGCGTCCGCTTCCCAGGCCGGACGAAGGATGTGGTCGTGCTCGCCGGCGACGGCGCCACCGTCGATATCGGTCTCGACATGACACTTCAAGCCTGGTTTCGCCAGGAGAAGTTCACCACGATTTGTTTCGATAACGAACTGTACGCCAACACAGGTGGCCAGGAGAGCGGCCTAATGCAGAAGGGGTTCGTAGCCAAGATGGCGCCGGTTGGGAAGCTTTTCGACAAGGTCCGGCTGCCAGAAATTGCTCGCGAATCAGGCTGCCACTACGTGATCTCCTGCACTGTCAGTAAACCATCGCTTGTTGAAAAAGTGGTAAGAAACGCCGTCGTTATCGCGCGCGAAATCGGCCCGACTTACCTCCAGCTCTACACGCCCTGCATTCTCGAAATCGGGAAGAACAGCATGGAGGGGCTCCAGGAAATGCGGGACTCTGAAAAACCGACCGAACGGTTCGCCTACAAAGAGTACATCAGCGAACCAGCCAAGCAACTCCTGGCTGAGGTAGCTGCCAAGGACAAGGAAAAGAAGGCCGCTGCAAAACAGCTCGCTTCCCAGGGGGCCTAATCCGATTCTGAAGGGGAGACGACCATGATCAAGAAAAGACTGAATGTCCGAATGTCGGGATTAGGCGGGCAGGGAGCCGTCACCGCCGCGCATGTTCTGGCTATGGCTGCCAACCGCGACGGCAAGTTTTCGATCTCCAATCCCTTCTTCGGTGCCGAGAAGCGGATGGCGCCGGCGGAGAGCTATTGCCGGATCGGCATCGAACGCATCTACGATCGTGGCGAATTGGTATTTCCCGAAGTCATCCAGGTTTTCCATCCCCAAGTGATAACCATGGGGAAGAGCTATACCATGCCCTTCTACTCCGGCGTGAAGGAAGGCGGCCTCGTCATCATCAACTCCGCTCAGCCTCTTCTGTCTGAAGAAGACATTCAGCGACTAAAGGATTTGAACGTTGCCTTATTTTATATCGCGGGCACTGAGCTTGCCATCGAGGTTGCCGGCACCGAGTTATCGACAAATATGTCGATGCTCGGATCGGTCGCAGGCATTACCAAGTGCGTTTCAATGGAGGCCCTGGACGGCGCCTTACAGGAACGGTTCGGGAAGAAGTTCGTCGCCTCCGGAGGAACGGCCTCCCTAGACGAGGCCATCAAGAAGAAATTCGCCAAGAAAGAAATGTTGCTGGCCAAGAACCTGGCAACTGTGAAAGCGGCCTACGACATCGCCAGTGAATGGGCTGAAAAGAATGCGTATGAGCTGCGAGTCGGCAATCCTGCCGTTGCGGCGTAACGAGAGAGAAGGAACGAGCTCGCATGTATAACGTAGCGCAAATCATCGACGAGAAATGTGTGGCCAAGAAGGGATGTCGCCTGTGCATCATGTATTGCCCTGAAGCCAACTGCCTCGATCTCAATCCAGGTAAGATGGTAGCCGAAGTGATCATTGACCGCTGTAAAGGTTGTGAACTCTGTGTGGTCGTCTGCGATGCCGCCAAGCATTATGCCATCACCATGCAGGCAGTCAGCGCCACCGGACAGCTGATGACCCAAAAAGGTGAGTCCGCAGCCCTCGGACAGGCCTACCAAGGATAACCGTGTCGTATAGCGGGTCTCCCGCGCAAGACCCCATGGCGCCTGCGCTATGGGGTTTTTTGTTGGGTCCGCTGTGGGGGGAAGAGATGGAAACAGAAGATAATGTCATCGATGAACTCATCCGAGAGATTGCCGGTCTGATCCACGAGTACCCGAAAGTGCTCGAACGGCGTGCAGCCGATATCTATGCCAGCGGGAAAGACCCAGAATTGGCGCAGACACTCATCAAGGCTGCCGATACCATGCGCGATAGTGGAAATCTCTATCTGACCTGGGCAAAGCACTATGCATCTGTCGCAGCAGGCAATACCGATGCAACCTCGGATGAGGACGAAACCGAGGATTTCGACGTATAACGAAATAGCCGCAGACAGGGCGGATACTATTGTCCTGATAGAAAAAAGTCTCCCCCCAACCAAAATCTTTTGTTAGAATGCGCCGTCCTACGACGGATTGTCTTGTTCCCCGGTAGCTCAGTTGGTAGAGCAGCCGGCTGTTAACCGGCTGGTCGCAGGTTCGAGTCCTGCCCGGGGAGCCACCATCTCAAGACCTTCGAGACCTCTCTCGAAGGCCTTTGTTATTTTCATGGATACACTGTCAAGCAGCTCTTGATGCTGAATAAGCTAGACGGGGCGAGGGCGACAGAGGAGGGTTCGAGCTCAGAATTTCGAGGTTTTCAGATCACTTTAGATCGCGCATAGCTCGCATATCGCATGACACGGTCGATGGCCGCTGACGGACTTTTCAGGATTCTGATGAAATTTGTGACCGGGCGTTAACGATGCCCGCTCGCTCGACGCTCATAAACCCGTTACCGGTCCGCCTCTATTGATTGATCTACCAGTGTCAAGGTCCGCTTCACCTCAGCCATGTCCTGGCGATGTATACTACGAATCCATAGAATGTTTCCGTATGATGACCTCAGGATCACCAGACAGACGAGATTTTACACCGGCCGCCTGGCTCCGCAATCCACATTTTATGACGGTGTTCCCAGGCTATTGGCCGCGCCGAGCGCTGCTTGCCGGAGTCCCAACCGAGTCGCGGCTCTTCACCACCGAACCTCACACCCAGCTACTCGGCTTCTGCCACTGGCAGCCCCACCGCATAGCCTGCCAGACCGTGGTCCTCGTGCACGGCCTTGAAGGCTGCAGCGAGTCTCACTATATGCGCGGCATCGCCGCGAAAGCCTATCGCGCGGGATTCAACGTTGTCCGGATGAACCAGCGAACCTGTGGCGGAACCGAGCACCTCACCCCGACGCTCTATAATAGTGGCTTGAGTCAGGACTATCGAGCGATCGTCCAAGAGTTGGCACGTGTGGATGGGCTCGATCGCATCTGGCTGGTTGGCTATTCGATGGGGGGAAATCTTGTCCTGAAAGCAGCCGGAGAAGCCGGCTCGTCAAAAGCCTCGTTAGTCGGTGTGATCGCGGTCTGTCCGAACATTGACCCCCCGAAATGCGTGGAGGCCCTGGAGCAGCCGCGCAACTGGATATACCACAGACACTTCCTCGTGAGTTTGAAGGAGCGACTGCGCCGGAAGGCTGCGCTCTTGCCCGGCAAGTGGGACCTCACAAAACTCGATGGTGTCGGCAGAATGAGCGAATTCGACGATCGTTACACTGCCCCGGACGGGGGGTACGCCAGCGGTGCCGACTACTATGAGCGTGCAGGCGCATGCCATGTGCTTGACACTATCGCCGTCCCGACTCTCATCATCACGGCACAGGATGATCCCTTCATTCCCTACTCCATGTTTACGGTGCCGCTGATTCAGCGCCACCCGAAGATTCAAATGATTGCGCCTCGCCACGGGGGCCATTGCGGGTTTATTCACTGGTCGCGCAACGGAGAAGATTCCTATTGGGCAGAGAATCGGATTATGGACTTTTTGCAAGAACACATGTGAACACCATCACCACTTCGCACCGCAGTATCCACTAAGCGTGTATCCATCCAAACCTCTTCTGAATCTCTCCCGCATAATTTTCGTCAACAACTCTACAAAGAAACATCGCCCTCATGGTGAGCTCAGAGGATGAGAGCCGGCCAACCTGATCAGCTTGGTTGAAGATGGGCATGTACTTCCTGCACATAGGTTTTGAATGGATCCGGCATGGGAAAGGGCGCGTGGCCACGCAGTTGGAAGATCGACCAGTTGATGACATACGGGGGAGAAAACCGCTCTTCCGGCTTGGGATCGTCCGGTGCATCCGCAGGTCCACAGGCCAGTAAATGTCGAATGAGTTCGCCTCGCCCAAACGCCCTGGTGTTACGGGGCGGATAATCCATGGACAAAGAAATCGCCTTATCCGTCGTGAGTCGTGGAACCCGCCCTTCTTCCATAAGACCATAATAGAGCCCCTTGCCTTGATGGAGATTGTGATACTCCAGATCAAGACTCTTCAGAGCCTGGTCCGCCCATGTCATCTGTTCTGCCTCGCGAAAGGTTTCGAGCAGCCACAACTTCGACGCCCAATCAACCCGGCCCACAAGCGTCGTATAGTCCCCGCGGAGATCCCGTAAGACCGTTTCCCATTGATCGAGCACCCAATCGGTTTCGTCATCTTGTCCCCGATAGTGTGCGTGGGCGGCTGTGAGAAATTTCTCCTGAATGTCGATCGCAGAGATCGACTTCCCCGAATGCAGCCGAACGATCCATTGCCGGTCCTGATCTTGTGACAGTTCCTGCATGGTTTCGACCGGTTCATGAATTTCAAGATCGGGCGGCGCATGGCCATCTTCGATCAGTTGAAGGACCAGTCCTGTCGTCCCCAACTTCAAGGCCGTCGCCACCTCGGCCATGTTTGAATCGCCCAGCAGGAGGTGAATGCGGCGGTATTGATTCGGGTCGGCCAGCGGTTCATCTCTGGTATTCACGATGGCGCGATTCTGCTGCACCCATTCGAAGAAGTCATTTACGATGTAATCGGCGCGCTGAGAGAGCTGAAACGGGAGGACGGGCTGCTGCGCGTAGCGATGGGTCGCTCCCCGCGGCACGATGAGTCGGTCCCTCTGAATCCACGCGTCCTGGGGCCCCGCCGTGCCGACACGTCCAGCCCCCGTAAAGATCTGTCTGGTAACCAGGAAGGTCACAAAGGGCCCAAGGCCGCGCCTTGTAAAAGGGAAGCGTCGTGAGACGAGATAGTTCTCGTGCGATCCAAAGGTCGCATCGGTTTCATGATCCACATTGTTCTTGATCAACGACACCGTGTCGGCCAGACCGAGGTCTTGAATCGTATCCTGCAGCAACTGATCGCCGGCGCGATCAGCAGCCACCACATCACTGAGCGATTCACATTCCGGTGACGCCCACTCCAGATGTCCCATGTCGAGGTACATACGCCCTGCGTTGGTGAGAAATCCTCCGTTGCCGGGCGGTTCATCATGTCCTCGATGGTGCAGATCGAGCACACCTCGCCGTTGAACTTGAAAGAGGTGGTCTCGAATCTTGTGGGCAAACCAGGTAGGAGAATGATCAGGCTGGTCTTGGTTCACCAAGAGTCCGTATTCGGTTTCAAGTCCGAAAATACGGTTCAACATCTCAATCCGCCACGACAGATTGAAGCGCCTTCGGCAGGAGGTGCGAAAGATCCGCCAACTTGAGCGACCGATACTTGGATGTGCCGGGAGCCTGACGATCGAGAACGGCACATTCGATCGTCCGTTCACCGGCAAGACCCCGGACATGTGCAATCAAGGTATCACGGCTCGGGATTGCTGCAGCCGATGACTCCGTTCCACTTGTCACAGGCTCGGCCGCAGGGTCTGTCTCATTCTGTTGATGCGCTAACGAACCGATCGCCCAGGCGCGCAGCGTGAGATCCAACGCCTGCTCCAATGACAGCGTAGGGGAATTCTGTTCTTTAAGATAAGACATCATCGTGGCCTGAACAGCCGGGGTGGCAGCCAATGCTGCACAACCGGTCGCTTCCTCAAACGTGCCATCGTAGTTGATCGTCAGAAGCGCGTCCTTCTCCGGCTTCAGGCCCAACTCTGCCACCAGAATGCGCACGATGAACGGTGCCTTATATACTTCCTCAAAGGCCTGCTTAATCACCGGAGCGATACCATATTTCACCAGTCTCGAACCCGTCACATCGGACGGCGAGCGATTGAACCCTTCGACATGCGCCATTTCAAGAAGACTGAAGCGAAGCTTCTCCAAATCTGTGGGATGCCCCATCCCCCCCAACGCAAGCCGGTCGTAGATCTCATAGAGCTTCGGTGTCCCCTTACTCACCGTCGTCAGAAGAATGCCCCCTTCATAGGCCAGGGCGACAACCGGACTCCCCTGCTTGAACTGATCGTCGAGATACTGCCGCCGATTGCCGACCGCTTCCACCCAGCGATAGGGCTCTTCATACATAGCGCACCACCTGTGATTCATAGAGGGGTTTCAATGTCGCATCCGGCACCGTCTGCACACCGGCCGCGGCAATCAACTTGATGACAGGGTAGAGATTCGCCTCCCGGTTTACGCCGCCGGTCGCCGAATCGAACTCCGCCGCGCTCGTGAGCAATCGTAAAGCCTGCACAATGGCCTGTTCTTGAGAGAGCGCGTTGAGAGGCCGTTCGCCCCAGGTATTCAGGTAGTGCAAGATCCCCCGGATCGTGGGGGAACCGGACCCGGACACGGCATACTCCACGCCTTCAAACTCTGCCCCCAGGATATCGTAAAAATAGATCTTGGCCGTGCCCTGCTCCAGATCGTAGCCGGCA
>DATEPD010000417.1:0-7283 GCA_035273365.1 Nitrospiraceae bacterium
CGGACAAGACGCCGTCCAGAGAACTCGACGTCGCGCGGCGGCGAATGAAGGAGGTGAAACATGACTAGGACTCTCAAGCGGTTCAAAGTACGTGCGCTCGCGCGTCCGGATGTGAAGAAGGCCTACGATGACCTGGCCGAGGAGTTCACCTTTCTCGATGAGGTGCTGAAGGCAAGGTCAGGGTCCGGCCTTACGCAGGCGGAAGTTGCGGCGCGCATTGGCACGACTCAGTCAGCCATTGCACGTTTGGAGTCAGCCGAATCGAAGCACTCCCCCTCGATTGCTACGCTTCAAAAGTATGCGAAGGCCCTTGGCTACAAGGTAGAGGTTCGTCTCGTGAAGAATTCCCGGCAGCGTACGGCACATACCGCAAAGGTGGCCGTACGTCGTTCAGCCTAGTCGTTGGGGCCGGAAAAGCGTAGCAGCCATTAGGCTCCTGAGGGGGCGCATGAAGACATTCAATGTGTTCCGGCACCCCATTCAAGGCTTCGAAGCTGTGAAGGTTGGCTTCTCCTGGCCGGCAGCATCGGCCGGTCCGATATGGATGCTCGTCAAACAGCTATGGGGCTTGTCCGCTCTTTGGATCGCATTGTACGTCTCCTTATCACTGGTCGAGTCCGGTACCGACGAATTCGAATCAGGTGGCGCCCAAGCTCTGGTCTATCTTCATCTCGTCGCGGGGTATTTTGCTCTCGGTCTCATACCTGGGCTCAAGGGAAACACATGGCGGGAGAAGAATCTTATTAGGCGGGGATTCGAACTGCTCGGCACTGTTCAAGCTGAATCCTCCGAGGCTGCGATCTCACAGATGGCAATGTCCCCCTAACGTCGCCTCGCAGTAAAACGTTCACTCGTATTGTTCGCACATCGAGCGCTGAGCGTGTCCTTTTGGCGAAAAAAATGGGGCGTGCCGTGAGGCACGCCCCCTCTGTTTTGGGTCGTCGTGTTGTGGGCCAGAGTTATTTTAAGGCGTCAATGCCGGCGCCAAAGTTGATGTGAAACGCTGCGCCATTCATCACTAGCGCCGGGACCGACTTGACCCCTGCCGCTTCTGCTTCTTTCACCCGCGATTTGCTTGTGCCGAGGTGCACACTCTCCACGGTGTATTTCGCCGGATCTAGCGCGTTGGCGACACTATGCTCCGCCGCGACACACACCGGACAGCCTGCATGATAGAAAATTGCTTTCGTTTTCATTGTAATCTCCCTCCAATGTGATGGTTTGTGGTACTACCGATGTCGTCTAGACAGAAACCAGGCTCGTCTCTGGCTAGGAGGCACCTTTAGGCGACCTGATTGTCTTTTCAAATAACCTACTAATAATTTAATAATGAAAGCAATAAGAAAATCCCCGCCCAATGTTATTGGAAGCTAGCGACTGAGGTCGAGGAAATTTGAGATTAGAGGCCGGATTAGAAACCAGGAACATCTCCCTTCTTCATTCGCTTTCAGCCTCGAACCTCCAATCCTGTGCTCAGCGAATGACCTGAATGGCTTTCCACCGTTCCGAACGGTAGCGCCACAGTAGGAGTCCCATGCGGACTGTCCAGTCGGCAATCATGGCGCTCCACACGAAGAGCACATCGATTGCGAGCCACGGACCTGCAATGACCGCAAGGGGCAGGCGGACTCCCCACATACCGATCGTCGTCGTGACCATGATGAAACGGGTATCGCCGGCTCCCCGTAACGATCCGGCCAGGACCATGGTGAGGGCAAGAGGAATCTGTAAGATCGCGACGATGCGCAGGAACACCGTCCCGAGTTCGACGACCGCCTCGTCATCGGTAAAGGTGCGCAGGAGCAAGTAGGGGAAGAAAAAAAAGAGGACGCCCATCGCAGCCATTGTGATGGAGGCCAGCCGGTTCGCCTCCCAATTCTCGAGTTTGGCCCTCGTATATTTCCCCGCGCCGATACTCTGTCCGACCATCGTGGCTGCCGCGATCGCGAATCCATATCCTGGCAGAAATGACAGGGATTCGATCGACAAGCCGACTTGATGTGCGGCATAGGTGACTGTGCCATATACCAGGACGATCTTTGTATAGAGAAGAATACCCGCTTGCTGAAACATCCGTTCCCCGGAGACCGACGCGCCGATTTGCCAGGTGGAGCGCAGAAGATCTCGTCGGACGTGGAGTGATGTTCGAAAGAGTTTTCGGGAGGCCCAGAGAAGGTAGGCCACGCCCGTTCCTTCGGCAAGACCCGTCGCAACGGCTGCTCCGGTAATGCCCCAGGCAGGGAAGCCCCAGAGCCCGTAGATCAATGGATAGGCAATTACCAGATACAGGAGATTCACGGCGATCAAGGCATACATCGGCGTTTTGGTGTCTCCGGTGCCCTGCATAATCGATGAGAGGACCTGCAAGAAGATCGCGCAGGGAATGACCAGGAAGATGAGGTTCGAATAGGGAAGGGCCAATGTGATGACGTCGTTTTCCGCGCCTAATAGCTCCATGATGACACGATTCAGGGACCATCCAAGTATCACGAGCGTGCAGGACATGATGGCCGCCAATCCGAGGAGATGCGTGGCGGCTTCCCCGACGTCTTTTGTGCGGCGAGCGCCCCACAGTTGGGCGATGAGAACATTTGCACCCACCGATAATCCAGAGACGAGAGTCGTGGCCATGAAGGCCAGTAACTGGCCAAGCCCGACGGCTGCGATGGATGTGGCGCCGAGACCACCGACAAGAAAGACGGCAACAATGCCTTCGGTACGTTGGAGCAGGCTGCTGACCGTAACTGGTAGGGCAAGGGTCAGGACGGACTTTCTAATCTGTGCAATGCGGGACGCCATGGGCGGGCCATCCTAACAGGATGCTGAGCTCGTCCACCAGCGTTCCTGGAAGGTTAAGGCTCAGGCTAAGGTCGAGATAACGAAATCTCATCCTGGCTCAACCTTACCCTCAACCTCAGTCTACCCTGGCTCGCATTGCTATCGTGCTGGACAAAGGTATGTCTGTCCGATTAGGGTCGTCTCACCATGACTGAACGTAATGATCTCTCACCTGTTCATCTTGCGAAGGTCCCGCGCCTGTCAAAATCAAAATTCCTGTCCGGTCTTCAGTGTCACAAGCGTCTGTACCTCGAAGTCCACCAACCCGCTCTCGCGACCAAGCCTGATTCGGCGACTCAGGCGATGTTTGATATGGGAACAGAAGTCGGGGAGTTGGCACGGACTCGGTTTCCTGGCGGTGTCTTGGTGACAGCGGGCTATCGCCAAACAGAAGCTGCTCTTACGCAGACGGCTGCCCTGATCCAGGACCTCACCGTGCCAGCCATCTACGAAGGGGCGTTCCTGCACTGTGGGGTGCTGATTCGCGCGGATATTTTGGAGCGTGTCCGGACTGCGGAAGGGCAGCCCAGCGGCTGGCGGTTGATCGAGGTTAAGTCTTCCACGAAGGTCAAAGACGTGCATCTGGAAGATCTGGCCATTCAAAGCGAGGTGATCCTGGGTACAGGACTGACACTCGTGTCTGTCTGTCTCATGCATATCAATACCGGGTATGTGTACCGAGATGGAGCGATCGATCTGACCAAATTGTTTGCGATTCAGGATCTATCAGAGGCCGTGGCTCAACGACGGGCTGAAGTGCCGGAGCGGTTGGCCGAGATGAGTCACATGTTGCTTCAGGCACAACCTCCTGTGATTGAGCCGGATGGACACTGCCATACACCCTACGATTGTCCCTTCTGGGAACATTGCACCAAAGATAAGCCGGCCCGGTGGATTCATTACTTGCCGGGATCGAAGCAGGTGGTCTGCCAGTTGATTCAACAGGGAGTGACGACGATCGATGAAATTCCGGCCGGTACGAAGCTGTCACCGGTTCAGTCTCGTGTAAAGGAGAATGTCGAGTGGGTGTCCACGAAGCTCGGCCATCTTTTGAAGGCTGTGCAGTATCCGGTACATCACCTCGATTTTGAAACGGTTATGCTGCCGGTGCCCCGGTTCTCGGAAACGAGACCCTATCAAGCCCTCCCGGTTCAGTGGTCGAACCATATTGAGCAGGCTACCGGCGAACTGCGTCACGAAGAGTTTCTGCACAAGGATGTGAGCGATCCACGGAAGGTCCTTGCCGAGTCCTTGCTGGAATCTCTGGGAGAGCGAGGAAGTATCTGTGTCTACTCACCATATGAACGGTCTATCTTGGAGCAGCTCGCCGCCGCACTTCCATCTCTCAGGCCGGTGCTATCGCGTATCATGCGCCGGCTCTGGGATCTCTTTCCGATCATACGAGACCATTATTACCATCCGGCGTTCGGCGGGTCCTATTCCATTAAGTCCGTACTGCCGGCCATGGTTCCCTCACTGGCCTATGATGATTTGGCGATTCAGGAAGGAGGCCATGCAGCGAGTCAGTACTACCGTATGATCTTTGTTGAAACGGATTGGGTTGAGCGAGCGACGATTGAAGAGGCACTGCTGCGATACTGCGCGCGAGATACCTTGGCAATGGTCGAGCTCAGGCGAGCGTTAATGGAAAAGGCGCAAATGAAAGGTGAGACGGGTTGATCTCGTGTGTCTGGTTCATCTGGTTTCTTTCGCTCTTCGAACCAAGCAAACGAAACAAGCAGACAAACCAAGGTAGCGTGAGGACCGATTGTCGACTGTTCGTCGGGCGATACCCTTCACTTGTGTTTCCCCGCCACTCCACGGCGGTATCGCTTGTGGATCCGCCCTGCTGTATTTTGCGATACCACCATTGTTGGTAGGCCCCCACCTCTTGAGGAATAGTCAGTCACCCCTTTCTCACATATCCTGCGCATAACATGATGACTCAGAGAAAAACTACAGAACTCGTGGGATAGGTTGGCTATCTCGTTGGTGAGAAATCCCGTTGCAGGTTGGAGATTGGGCTAGCGAGGCAGGGCAGATGGTGGCAATCCCTGCTGGTGTATACAAGCTACTCTCGGATCAGATTCTCATGCCTCTTGTCGAAAGGCCACGCTGAATGTACGAGTCGTTTTACAATCTTCGGACCAAACCTTTCGCGCTCCTGCCGGATAGTGACTTTCTGTATGCCGGCTCGACGCATCGCGCGGCCTACAGCATCCTGGAATACGGCCTTAACAACGACGCGGCGTTTATGGTGCTCACCGGCGAACCGGGGATGGGCAAGACGTCTCTCTTGCAAAAGCTTATTTCAGAGCACAGGGCGAAGCAGTCGATCGGTCTTGTCACGAACGCGCGCTACAACATTGAACATCTCCTACCCTGGGTTCTGCTTTCCCTCGGGTTGAGCAAACGACAACTGGACCCAGTCGAGGCTTATTATGTCTTCTCGGAGTTTCTGATTCAGGAATCCAACCAGCATCGACGGGTCATTCTTATTATCGATGAAGCCCAGAGCCTTGGTACGGATCTGCTCGAAGAACTTCGGCTGCTGTCCAATTTGAACGACGGGAAAACGTTGAAGCTGCAGATCATCCTTTCCGGCCAACCGGACCTTCACAAACTACTGCAACGGATCGACATGACCCAGTTTGCCCAAAGGGTTGTCGTCGACTATCATTTAGAACCGCTTTCGGAGGCGGAGACAGGGCGTTTCATTCGTCACCGGTTAAACGTGGCCGGCGGACATCCCTCATTGTTTACGAATAAAGCCTGTGCCTTGGTGCACCGTTTGACGAGAGGCAATCCGCGTCTTATCAATCAGGTGTGCGATCTTGCATTGACCCATGGCGTTGAAGAGCAGGCTCGGCTCATTACATCCAAGCTCGTCGCTCAGGCCGCTTTCGAGCGAAGTAAGGGCCGAATTCTCCCGCTTTCGTCCCGAGAAGAACTGACTGTCCTGGTCAATATTCCGGAGGATGCCAGCGAGATCGATGCTGCCCTTCCGCAACCCAGCTCACCGCAATGGCGGCCGGAAAGTCCATTTCCAGAAAGCATAGCCACGCGTTCGGTCGGCACCCCCGAACCCTTCCTCTATGCAAAGGGAGTCGCGATGAGGAAGGAAGGCCGATTGAGAGAGGCGATCGAGATGCTCGAACTAGCGGGGAAGAGTCCGTCCTATCGCTTGAAAGCCCAGGTACAGATTGGACTCTGCCACAGATCTGCGGGAGACCATGGGGCCGCGATTCAGGCCTTCCGCGATGCCTTGAACGATTCGTCGGCATCTCAGGCAGAGGTTACCGACGTCCAGTATTTTCTCGCACGGACCCTCGAATCGGTCGGGCAGATCGCAGAAGCGGTCACTCTATTACGTCGAATCGTTCAGACGAATCCGCGTTTCAAAGATGCTGCCTATCGAGCCAATGAACTTTCGTCCAAGCGGAAACATCAGACCAATGGCAAACGGAGAGGGGCGGGCAACGGATCTTGGCTCAGCAATGCCCTCAAGTTTACCAGGTGGCCCCTGGTTGCCTCCAGATAACCGCACCTCGCAGAACACCCTCCTTCATTTAACCTTGTGGCGAGGGTGCTCCCGTACTTGCCTTGACGTAGACCACAGTCGATCCGCTGAGTCGGATACGTTCGCGTTAGTTGGAATGATGTTGGGACATGGCGGCTATCTAGGCTGGTCGTTCACCACACTTCCATAGCGAGTGCTGAGGTTAGGACTGCATCGTATCTACGGATAGCCTGCGCCGAAGACCCCGGCGATAACCATGGGTACTTGGCTACCTCGTATCACGGGATCGTGTATTTTTTAAAATCACAAAAAGAATAGAACAGCCTCCAACCTTCAGCACGCTATGTTTTGCCTCCTTTGCCACCTCATTATTATTACAAATGAGCGCTGTCACCATCTCTGAAACGACGTTTCTGCTTATTCGACATTGAGGCAATCAGTTCGCTCGCACATGTTTCTACTAGGCGTTTTTCACCATCCGTCAATCGCTCGCCATGTGCCATCGCACTATGAATCTTTTCGTTAACGCTAATCAGTTCTCGCACTTCCTTTCGTATCGTCTTCATAGATCCTCCTTTTGCCGGTCCTGTGAGAGTATGATGGTCTTGAATGGCGCACCGTCTTACCAGGAAGATAATTTGTTCGCTTGCATCGCAACAGAGGGCAAGCCCTTCTGGCATCCATACATCTTGCCATGGTGCGAACAACACCCCTGCCGTTCCTCTTACGATAGTGACATCGGCTGGCGGAGTTTCCATTTAGGTTCCTAGGCGCAGGGCCCGCAAAGACGGCGTGCAATTCAGTAATCTAGAAGAGCAAAGAGGGGGGATCAGTCTGCGATGGGCTTGACACGTAACGATGCTGCTTTGGGTTGAGGACGGTACAACTTCGAGCTAAGTTCAATTCCGGGCCTCATACGTTGGAG
>DATEPD010000418.1:0-12226 GCA_035273365.1 Nitrospiraceae bacterium
AGCCGCATCCGTTATATCGAGAAACATTTTTCCCCAGTCAAGCGCCGGCTCATGAAAGGGTGGATCGCGGCCGGCACCGGATGGCGGTTGGTGCAGTCGATGTGGTGTGCACCGGCGGCGCAACGGCGCCGGAGGATTCAGAGTTGTCTGACGACAATCCGCCGATTGTGGAGCGGACCGCAGTCGGTCGAGCAGTTGCTTGCCTATTCATCCGGACCACACGTGTAGGGAGAAGGATGATCTCATGGAACGCCGCGACGCCTATCCGACCGACACACAACACATTGTGAACCTGTCGGGATATGTGTGGGCAGCCAAACAGGTCCCACATCTCGAGCGGTTACGTGTGCTCGATCTTGCTTGCGGGACAGGCTATGGGTCCGACTATCTGAGTGGAAAGGCCGGTCGAGTCGTCGGGGTGGATTGCGCGCCTCAGATCGTCGCCCGTAACCGTGTCCGCTATGGTCATTCAGGCGCATCGTTTTTGGCGATGGATGGTTGTGCGCTCGGTTTTCGGGACGAATCCTTCGACTGTATCCTGTCGCAAGATACGATCGAACATATTATGGACGATCGACGGTTCGTCGCCGAAGTCGCGAGAGTCCTGAGCAAGACCGGCATGCTCGTCATCTTTACGCCTCACGGGAAGGGTGTGGCATACAAGCCGGAAGACCCCTATCACGTGCGAGAGTACAACCAGGAGGAGTTTCGAAGCATCCTGTCCCCATACTTCTCGACCATTCGCTGGTTCGGTCGCCGTCAGGGTGCGCGATTGAAAGCGGCAGAGCGGTCGATGGATGCCGTGCGGCAGTTTGATCCCGGTGGCATTCGCAATCTCATTCCACGCCCGGTTCGGCATTGGCTCGGTGGTCAGGTCAGTCGGCTTCAAGGTGGACCCACGTTGGAGGCAATCACCCCTGAAGATATCGAATATGAGGAAGGCGTGGCTGCCGATACGAATCTCATCGGGATTTGCATGAAATGACGCAGGTTAGCGACAAGAGTCTAACCGGGCGATGGTCTCCCACTGCGCTGTTGATGTTGGCCGGTGTACTGGGCCTGATGGCGCGCGCCTGGACGACTTCACACACGGCACGACAAGGATATGCCGTCGATGATCTGTTCGATTTGCTGGCCTGGAATCTGGTGACGAGCGGCTCGTTCACGATGGACGGGATGACGGCGTCGGCCCATGCCGGTCCTCTATATCCAGCGGTTCTGGCCGTATTCTATGCGGTGGTCGGGCACAGGCCAGAGTGGGTAGTCTACCTACATGTCGGTTTTGACATTGTCGCCTGCCTCTGCATCTACCTGGTGGGAGCGAAGCTCTTTCAGCCATGGATTGGCGCACTCGCGGCAGCGGCGCTATTTCTCTACCCTGCCTATTGGACCTACGATCCTCGAATCAGGAGCGAGAGTCTGCTGACCTGTCTTCTCAGTGCTTGGTTGTGGGCTATGGTCGTGTGCCGTTCCTCGACAAGGATGATCTCTTTCGTAGGGGCCGGTTTGCTGGCCGGTCTCACCATTTTGTGCAAGCCGGTGACAATCCTGTTAGCCATCGCGCTGATCGGTCTTGCCTGTCTCGGTACAGCTTCCGTTCGTGTAAGGACCGCTCGCGCAGGCCTGTATCTGCTTGCCTGTCTGCTTGTGGTTTTGCCCTGGACGATGCGTAACTATCGGGCGTTCGACCAAGTCATTCCTGTCTCTGCTGGAGTCGGGGCCGGGCTCTGGATGGGGAGCGACCCACTCTCTCGAGGGAGTTGGCCCATGCCGGAGGCCATGGAAACGCAGATTTGGGAGAGTGCAGGGATTACACCGTTGCCTTATGCCTATGCCATGTACGACGTGTCGACCGATCGGCTCTTGCGTGCGAAAGGATGGGCGCGCATTACGGGGGAGCCGGTTCAATACCTTTGGCTCACTTCGACACGTGCATTCGATTTCTGGATCGGGAACTCGTTCTATCTGGTCAGCTCGGATCAGGGATTTATACAGGGACTCACTGCGGATGCTGCCGACCGAGGCTGGCTGGTAGCCATATACAGCGTGACGAAACGACTGCTGCTCATACCCGGGTTGATCGTGCTGGCGGTGTGGAGCGCCTGGTTCCATCGGTCTCGTTGGCTGGAGCTCCTGCCGCTGTATCTATTTCCGATCGGCCTCATGCTCGGCTATATCCCATTCACAGTGGAAGCTGGCCGGTATGCGTTGCCTGTGCTACCGTGCCTTATGGTCCTATCGGCGGCGATCCTGGTTCAGGCAGGTCTTCCGTTGGTGTCTCTGCGTCGTCAGCAATCTCTGTCCATGAGGTTGTGAATCCAATGGGTTATGATCTCAGCAGAAGCCAATTCAATCGCCTGGTGCGAGCCTACCAACCCTCTCCGTATGAGACGTTTGGAGCGGGGGACGCACGCTTTACCACGCCGATGAATCACGCCTTGAAATGTCGTGATCGTCTGCATGTTGCGCTTCGAAGCGGATTGCAACGATTACCGGACGGACCACAAACGATCGTGGATTTCGGTCCCTTTCCAGGAAGTCTGTTGCGTCTCTTGCGTGGGATCGAGCCGACGAAGGCGGCGCGTCTGTTCGGCGCCGGGCTGATGACCAGTCCCGAGTTTGTGCAGTTCATGAGACGGGATGCCGATGTGGAGATTCTCACCGTCAACCTCGATCCGGCCGGACAACAATTCGCGTCTAAAGGGTACCAGGAAAAGGTACCACTGCCCGATAATTCTGCGCAGCTTGTGTTTGCATTGGAAATCGTCGAACACCTCACCTCGCCGTTTCATCTGCTGACGGAAGCATACAGAAGTTTGAAGTCTGGAGGCCATCTCGTGATCACGACTCCGAATGTCACTCGCATCGGTAATATCTTCAAGCTATTGATCGGCCGATCGCCTAACGATCGGCTGGCCCCTCCAGGCTACAACGATCCGAACGATGAATGGCGGCCGCATGCGCGAGAATACGCGATGCATGAGCTGGCAGACATGCTGCGCCACGTCGGGTTTGAGATCGCGCTGTCGCGGTTTTTTCTGGGCGAGGACACGCAGGATTGCCAGCAGACCGCTCGCCAGAGCGTGATCGACTGGGCCAAGGTGCCCTTCTATCTAATCCCGCATTTGCGCGGAAGTTTATTGATCCTGGGGAGAAAGCCGTGACCCCGATTGTTCTTGCAGAACTAGCCGGCTCGGCCTCATATGGAGGCGGTGAACGATATCTGGAACTGCTCTTTGACCATTTGGACCACGCTCGGTATCGAGGGCTTCTGATCTGTCCAGAGCCTGGTCCGTTCGTGCGCCGGATGCAAGAGCGTGGAGTGGAGACACAGCTCGTCCACTTGGCTCCGCTCTTCAACCCCTTTGCCCTCTGGCGGTTGACGAGGTTGCTTGTGCGGGAACGAGTGACGATTCTCCAAACGCACGGAGCCAGAGCGAATTTTTATGGGCGCATCGCGGGACGTCTGGCCCGTGTACCGGTCATTATTTCGACCGTGCATAATTCATTGAAAGACTATGAGGTCCGTTCGTTCAGACGAGGGATCTATACGTTCATGTTGCGTCTCACGCTTCCCTTTGTCCATCGGATTATCTGTGTGTCGGATGCCAATCGTTGGGACCTGATCGATGAGTGTCCGGCTGCGAAGGCGAAGACTCACACGGTCTACAACGGCGTGGACCTCTCGGCATTTTCGTCGCAGTTCGATCGCCAAGATGTCAGACAGGAGATTGGAGTGTTAGAAGGACCGGTGCTGGTCACGATCGCACGATTGACGGAACAGAAGGGCCATCGCTACCTCATCCAGGCGCTTCCTTGTCTACTTGAAACATGGCCACAGCTCTGTTGTCTGTTTGTGGGAGAAGGCGAGTTGCGTGATGCATTGCACCGTATGGCCATTGACTTGGGTGTCGAACGAACCTGTCGGTTTGTGGGGGTTCGTCAGGACATTGCCGATATCCTGACTGCGGCGGATGTGTGTGTCCTGCCATCTCTTTCCGAGGGATTCCCCTTTGTATTGCTAGAAGCGTTGGCCATAGGTTGTCCGGTCGTCGCGTCTCGAGTCAACGGTGTTCCGGAGTTAATTGAAGACCACAAGACAGGATTACTCGTGCCATCGCGAGATTCCCAGGCGTTGGCGAGAGCTATCCGAGAGGTGTTGAGCAATCCGACGGCTGCATCGAAGATGGGAGCAAAAGGACAAGCCATGGTACGGGAGCGGTTTACCGTGGACCACATGGTCGCGAATACCACGGCGATCTTTGATGCGGCAATGGAGGATGCGGGCATGGACGCAGTCGTCCAGAAGCGAGCGATGGCCTGAAGATGACAACCATGCCACAGACAGAACAGATCGTCTGCCCCTGTGGCAGTCAGGCAATGCCAGTCGATGTGTTTCACACGCCGACAAGACGCTATGTGCGTTGCCCGGGCTGTGATCTCGTGTTTCTGAATCCCCGTCCGTTGGGAACCCTGGTCGAGGAGTTTTACCGTGAAAACTACGATGAGGCCTATGGCGAGGTTGAAGCGTCGTCGGATCGCCACCCGGTTTTTGAGAGTGTCGCGCGCCGTCTTAGCCTGTACCGGCAGCCTCCCGGTCGGCTCCTCGACGTCGGCTGCGGAGACGGCGCGTTCTTGTCACTCTGCCAGTCCGCGGGCTGGACCTGTTATGGGTTGGAGTTATCAAAGAAAGCTGTCATGCGTGCCACTCGTCGTCAGCTGTCGGTGCTTCCACCCGATTGGTTGGAACACACCGGGGAGCGCGAACCGTTCGACGTGATCACCCTCGTGAACGTATTGGAAGCAGTGACGAATCCGGCAAACCTCTTACGGCAGGTCGCGGACGCACTGACGCCATTGGGCCTCGTCGTGATCAGAGCCACCAATGGAGCCTTTCATCTCCCGATGCGGACACCGGCCCGGTGGGTCGGGTCACGCTACGATCAAGCGTTTCACCTCTTTTTGTATTCGCCGCGGGCGCTCCGTTCGCTGTTGAAGGGGGTTGGGTTGCACACCGTTGCGATCCATAACTCGGTTCCGAGTCGCGGACCTCTGACCCCGGCAAATCCGTGGATGAGTCGCCTCAAGTGGCGGATCGGGGCAACGGCGTTCTGGTCCGGTGCGGAGATGCTCTATAGGATGACGAGTGGGCGGATGGTTTGGGCCCCCTCGTTTGAGCTCATTGCCCAGCGGAGTAAGGAATTGCCATGAGCACATCCCATTGGTTCAGGCACCGATGGTGGCGGCACTCGATCAGATTTTTGGGGTTCGTCGTTGCGCTCTGCCTGCTTGGTGCATTAGCCACGCTCGGCGTGCGGTGGCTGGTGACTTCGGTGGGATCCGCTAAGCATACTCGGTACGAGCCGGTAGATGTGCCCCCTCAAGAGGTCTCGCCTCGCCACCAGAAGGAACGGGAGGAGTATGAACGGCGAGAGCGAGTCTTGACGGAGAAGATTCGGTAGTCGCGTGAATTTGGAGTCGCCATTCCATGTGTGGTATTTGCGGTCTTGTGGGAGATAACGATCCGGTTCTGCTTGAGCGGATGCTCGATCGGCTGGTTCATCGCGGGCCGGACGACGAAGGGACGCATCACGACGCAGGCGTAGCATTCGGTGTGCGTCGATTACGGGTTATCGACCCGACCGGCGGCCATCAACCGGTTCGAAACGAGACCGGCTCCATTTGGGCGGTGTTGAATGGTGAGATCTACAACTATCGCGAACTCCGCAGGGAGTTAATCCAGAAAGGCCATCGGTTTCAGTCCGATTGCGATACCGAAGTCCTGGTCCATCTCTACGAAGAGGAGGGACCAGAGGCGGTTTACCGGCTGCGGGGAATGTTTGCCTATGCCATTTGGGATCGTGAGCAAGATCTGGTTCTGCTGGTCCGCGATCGATTGGGGATCAAACCCCTGTACTACTCAGTCCGATCGCCGAAGGCAGGTGTTCTACATCGTGTGCTCTTTTCGTCGGAACTGCCATCATTACTGGAAGGGATTCCGGATTGGACGATCCGTCCCCAGGCCATCGCAGATTTTCTGTCGCTGCTCTATGTACCGTGCCCCGACACCATCATCGAGGGTGTCTATCAGCTTCGACCAGGAGAGGCGCTCAAGATTACACGAGGTCGATTGGAATTCTGGCGCTATTATCGTCCGGAGGAAGAGGTTCTGCGCCAGGTTGGGCCTTTGCAGGGTGACCAACATGAGCGGTTTCTGAGTGCCCTTCGTGATTCCGTGCAGGCGCATCTGGTCAGCGACGTGCCACTCGGTTTGTTTCTGTCCGGCGGGTTGGACTCCGCGTCGATCTTGGCCTGCATGCGCGAAGTCATTCCAGGATCGATCAAAACGTTTTCAATCGGGTACGATGCGCCGGAAGATCAATCCTACAATGAGACTAGAGCCGCAAGACTCCTCGCGACACACTTTGGGACAGACCACACGGAAGCCATGTTGCGTCCCGATGCGGTCTCGCTGCTGCCTCGCGTTGTGGCAGGCATGGGAGAACCATTCGGCGATTCCTCGGCCATTCCCACATATTTGCTCTCCGAGGTGGCTAGGCAGTCCGTGACGGTTGCGCTGTCCGGTATCGGCGGCGATGAACTTTTCGGAGGCTATCCTCGTTATCTTGGACTGCGCGCGGCGGCTCGCTATGCAGCGCTCCCTGTCGCGATGCGCTCATGGATTGCTTCTTGTGCCGGCTCCTGTCTGTCGGATGGTTCCGGAGGCCGCGACGTTCGTGGTCGCATCAAGCGATTTCTGCTGGATGGCTATCGTCCGTTAGATGAGCAGTATTTCCGCTGGACGACATTTCAACCGGCCGGATGGGACGCGCCACTGTTTGCCGATGGACTCCGTTCTGCTGTGGCCGATAGTTCGGCGCTTCGGAATATTCGAAGTCTCTTTGACCAATGGCCTTCCCACGAACCAGCCGATCGCGCAATGGGTGTTGATCTACAGACGTATCTGCCGGACGATCTGCTGCGGATGGGTGATCGGATGAGCATGGTCCATTCATTGGAGCTTCGGGTCCCATTCTGCGACCACCATCTGTTGTCCTTTGCCTGCTCATTACCTGCAGCGACGAGATTACAAGGATGGCAATTAAAGGGATTCATGAGATCTTCACTCCAAGTTATGTTGCCTAAAAGTATTATCACAAGCCCAAAGCGAGGGTTTATGCTGCCGCTCGCACGATGGCTGCGAGAAGATCTACGTGAAATGAGTCAAGATGTGCTCTCTGATCAGGCCATTCGTCGGCGTGGCTATGTCAATCCTGCCTATGTGCAGTGGCTACTCGCCGAACACCACAGTGGCCGTCGGAATTTCACGGATCAACTCTATGCCCTCATGGTATTGGAATTGTGGCACAGGCAGGTAGCGCAGCCTATCTCCTGCCCTCCAATGGGGGTCGGCGTGGCATGAACATCGTCATGCTTGCAGAAGTTACGCTCGAACAGGTGATTGGCGGTGCCGAGCGAGTTCTCCGGCAGCAAGCGTTGGGACTTGCCAAGCTGGGCCATTACGTGCGCCTGATGGCGCGGGCTCCCTTCGAGTCTGCGGCGGCCGACCTGACGATTGGGACCGTAACCGAACGGCGGTATCCCGTGACGCGGACCAGCGAGCCCGCTTTTGTCCGGTCTTCGGTGCGGAACTCTCTTCGAGTATTTGATCTGATATCGCAGACCCATCCGATCGATATCGCTATGATCCATCAATCGCTGGGAGGTCTCGGTCCGATTATGTTCCGCTACGGGATGGTCAGTCGCTGGGTTTATGTCTGTCACTCATTGGCTCATGAGGAATATCTCACCAGAGCAGAGCGGGCGGCGACGACGCTGGAACGGGTTAGGCGACGACTGAGCACTCGCGCCCGGCGCTGGATTGAACGCACGGTGATCCGCCGCTGTCATCATGTGATCGTCTTGAGCGAATTTATGAAACGGCAGGTGATGACGACGCACGGAATCGCGCCGCAGCATATTACCGTGGTTCCCGGTGCAGCCGATCCGGTCACGTTCCATCCGGTAGACGATAGGAACATGATCAGACGGGAACTCAAGTTGCCTGAGGGCCGCACGCTGATGCTTACGGTTCGCAATCTGGTACCCCGTATGGGATTGGAACATCTGCTTGAGGCGATGATGATACTCGTGGAAGAGCAACGGAATCTTCTGCTCTTGATCGGCGGCGAGGGTCAACTGCGTCCACGATTGGAGGAGCTGATTCGCAGTAGAGGCATACAAGACTCAGTGCAGTTGCTCGGATTCGTGCCGGAGGAACAGCTGGCGAAGTACTACCAGGCTTCTGACTTGGTTGTGCTGCCGACGCTGCAACTCGAAGGATTCGGCTTGGTGACGGTCGAGGCGCTGGCCTGCGGCACATCGGTGGTGGGGACGCCGGTCGGTGCGATTCCAGAAGTGTTGAGCACGATCGATCCGATGCTTGTGACGGAAGGGACAGACGGAGCATCCCTTGCAAAAACTTTACGATTGGTCCTGAATCGGTTTCGTGAAGTCCCACATGAGCGGACGCGTTTGTCAAAGAAAGGCCGCGAGGTCGTCGAACGGCGCTATAACTGGGTGGCGCATACGGCTGATCTGGATCGTCTGTTCGTGAGCCTGTTGAAGGCTAGACAGATGGCGCCGCATCAGCCTGTCATGAACCTGTCACGTAGTGACCGCTCTCCTATAGCGAATGGCAATGTCGAGCAGCCTTCCAAACCGCTGAAGGTGATCCATGTGATTACGCGCCTGGACAATGGCGGGTCTGCGCAGAACACAATGCTGACCGCTCTCGGTCATGACCGTGCGCAATTCGAGCCGCTTGTGGTCGCTGGACATCCAGGTTGCTGGGATGCCCAAGGCGGGCAGTTGGCGACGGAGGAAAATTGCCGGCAACTTGAGAAGGCCGCAATCCGTTGGATGCTGTTTCCTTCGTTGACGAGAGAGGTCCACCCGGCCAAGGACGCGCAGGCTCTGTGGCAATTGATTCGCCTGTTCCGGCACGAGCGGCCGGCACTGGTCCATACCCATACATCGAAGGCCGGTGTGCTGGGGCGAGTGGCTGCCTGGATCGCAAGGGTGCCGGTCATCGTCCATACTCCGCATGGTCATGTATTCTACGGACACTTCGGTCCATTCCGATCGTGGCTATTTCTCCAGATCGAACGGATGCTGAGTGCAATCACGCATCGACTGATTGCCCTGACGGACGCGGAACGGCAGGACCACCTCGATCGCGCTGTTGGCAAGGCCGATCGGTTCGCCGTGGTGCCGAGCGGGATCGATCGTGAACGGTTTGGGCGGGCGAGGGCTCAGGGCAAACAGTTGCCGGATTGGTTCGGCTGTCCACCGGATGCGTTGGTCGTCGGATCGGTGGGTTGGCTCACCGATATTAAGGGTCATGAATATCTGATCGCGGCTGTTGCCAAATTGAAGCAGGACTTCCCCGCCCTCCATCTCGTGATCGTCGGTAGTGGAGGCAGGCATGACGCACTGTTGCAACAAGCAGAATTGGCCGGCCTTCGCGATGCCGTGCATCTCTTGGGTCACAGAGATGACATCGAGGCCTGTCTTGCAGGGATGGACCTGTTCGTATTGCCTTCGCTTAATGAAGGGATGAGTCGTGCCCTGATCGAAGCCATGATAGCGGGGCTTCCGGTGATTGCCTCCCGCGTCGGCGGTATTCCAGCCGTGATCAGCCACGAGCGAACTGGTTTGCTGGTGCCCCCTGGTGATGTCGGTGCGTTGACTGAGGCGTTGCGTCGATTCCTTGATCGACCGGAATGGGCCTCGCAGCTAGGCCTGGTCGCGAGCCGCAGCGTGGACAGCCGATATGGGTCTGTCTCAATGGTGCGCGCAATCGAATCCATCTTTGCCGAGGCGCTCAGTGTTCGTCTGTAGGCGAGAAAGGGAGATGAGAGATGCGGGGCGGCTGATGCTGGCCTTCATGGTGGCGGTGTTGTGCTTGTGCTGGACTCTTGGACACGCACAGGGATCGGATGGTCGGCAGCCGTTGCTGGCTACGGTGCACGTCCATAGTACTGCCAGTACCGGTGAATTGACCATTGAGGCGCTTGCCGAACGGGCAGAACAACTCGGTCTGGATGCGCTGATTCTGACCGACAACTTCGCTCTCCGTTATGAGTATGGACTCTGGCCCTTGCCCGGTCTCTTGAAGCGGCAAGTTCGTTTCCCATCCGTCCTCGAGTATGGGATCGAACGGTATCTGGACGAAATCGCGGCAGCGCAGCGCCGTCATCCGAAGCTGATCATCCTGCCGGGCATCGAAGTCGCCCCCTACTATTATTGGACCGGTTCTCTATGGGGACGTACATTGACGATGCACAATGCGCAACGCAATCTGCTGGTGCTCGGCTTGACCAGGCCTGAGGACTATCGGTCCCTTCCTGTGAGTGGGAACCCCGGGTCCTATACGTTTGATTGGCGAGTGGTGGTCAATGGCGCACCGATGTTGTTGGCTGTTCCAGCCGTCTGGCTGTGGAGGCCGCTCCGGCGCATGTCCGATCGTCGATCGTTACAGCGGACTGCCGCCTGTTTTCTGATAATCCTAGCGGTGGCGTTGGTAGCCAATGCCTGGCCACTGAGTCAGCCCGCGTTTAGTTCGTATGATGACCAGCTGCAGTATCGCCCGTATCAGGCCCTTATCGATGATGTACGGGCCAAGGGCGGGCTGGTTTTTTGGTCGATGACGGAAGCGCGGGATTTTCGAGAGTATGCTGCTGGACCACTGGGAACCGTCACCGTCAAGACGGAACCACATCCCGAGGCGTTGTTGCAGACAACCGGATATACAGGTTTCGGCGGGCTCTATCAGGATGGACGAACCATCATCAAGCCGGGTGAATTGTGGGACCGGCTGCTGCAAGTGCCTGCACATGAGCGGCGTCCGATCCCAATGCTGATCGGAGAGCTGGCGTTTCATGGATTGAGAGACGCCGGTAAGGACCTACACCGTCTTGTGATGGGGGTCCGGGTGAAAGAGCGGACGGTCGCTGGGGTGCTGGAGGCACTTCAATCAGGTCATTCCTATGCAGTGGGCGAGGGCGATCATCATGTTCAACTTCGACTGGATGATTTTCGAATCGTGTGCCAGGGTGGAACCAGATCGGCCTCTGTCGGTGACTCGCTAGATCCAGGCGGGGCCAGCGATCTCATGGTCCGCCTTTCTGTGACGGCGAGCGATCGTGGACACCATCCTGTGAAGGTGCGGGTCATTCGTTCCGGCCAGGTGTTGGCTCAGCTCGCTGGTGAGACACCATTCCGCGTCGACTGGCCTGACACTACCCTCCCAATGGAAGAGAGATTGATCTATCGAGTGGAGATCACCGGCAGCGGCGAGCTCTTGAGCAATCCGATCGTTGTGGGGCCGATTCTCGAATCGAAAGCGATCGGCTTTCCACTCGGGAAGAATTTCAATTCCGTGGCAGACGCCTGACAACTGATGGCTGAAATCTCACAGATGCATGTCACGATTCATCAACCGCAGTTTCTACCGTGGCTTGGGTATCTGGACAAGATCGATCAAGCGGATCTGTTCATCGCCTTGGATTCGGTGCAGTTCAAAAAAAACGAATGGCAAAATCGCAATCGGATCAGAACTGCGGACGGGTGCCAGTGGATCACCGTGCCAGTCCTTCATCGCTTTGGCCAACTGGTGAATGATGTCCGGATCAATCAGGCCGTACCCTGGCGCAGTCGGCATCTGCGTGCGATCGAGATGCATTACGCAAAGGCGCCGTTCCGAGACCGCTATCTGCCGGAGTTGCACAACCTCTATGAGATGCCATGGGAACGGTTGCACGACCTGAATATGGCAATGATTCGCTGGCTGCTCGGGGCGTTCGGTATTACGACCCCCGTTCGCTGTGCATCGGAATGGGCGGCACGCGAAGAGCCCACCGATCGGTTGATCGATCTCTGCCACGCCGTTGGAGCATCGGGATATCTTTCCGGTCCTGGTGGGGAACACTACTTGGACACAGTGCGATTTGAATCGTCCGGGTTGAGGCTGGAGATTCAACAGTTCCAACATCCGATGTATGAACAAGTATATAAACCATTCATGCCGGCGATGTCGGCAATTGATCTGTTGTTCTGTTGCGGCCCAGAGGCTTTAACGCGATTGCGCGATGCACGGGCGGGACAGAACGTAATCACGGCGGCGTAGTACGGATAAGACCAGAGTGGGCGAGGTAGGCTGAGG
>DATEPD010000419.1:0-4597 GCA_035273365.1 Nitrospiraceae bacterium
CTGGCATGTAGCGCGCGGGGGTTCATGGGGGGCAACCCCCAATTTTGTCCTTCTGGAGAAAATGCGTCCGGCGGGCAGCCGCAGGCGGCGTTAAACGCCAGCACCGATTGATAGATCCAAGCCTCGGCCCCATTCCGTTCAGACCCAAGAGCCAGGTCCTGATACAGCCCGATCGGCATCCCCAGTTGCTCAGCCGTCCGCTGGACCTCGTTGAGCTGTTCGCTCGCCACCCACTGGATGTATTCGAAGAATCGAATGCGCGTTCGGTGTCGTTTTGCATATTCACGAACTGGTTGGCCAGGCGTCAAAAACTGGTTGGGCCAATCATGCCAGGTGGCCGACTTGGGTTGGATCAGCCGGCGTTCTTCCTCCAATGCTTGGAAGGCGGCATACAGTTCAAGCGACGTACCCTCAGACTCGATAAACCGCTCTAAGAGTCGGGCGCGCGCCGTGATCGGTTGAAGATTCGGCTCTTCTCCGCTGTAGGACTCTGTCAGGAATCTTCGGTACGCCAATTCGAGCATCGATCGTTTGGCGGCCTGAACGGCATCGTAATCCACTTGCCGGTTCTCTCGCAGTGCCTGAAGCTTGGCTTGAAATTCGGGGGCCCGGAATTGTTGCTGTGCTTCCTCCGACTCATAAAATTCGGGTAGTCGCTCGAGATCGATATAGAGTTCATTCAGATATAAGCGGCTGAACGGTGCATAGGGGCTGATATGATATGGTGAGGTATTCCGCAGTGCGTGCAGCGGATTGAGTCCGATGACTCTGGCGGCAAGTTCTTTCCCGGCCCACTCCACGATGCGGCCAAGATCGGTGAAGTCGCCGCATCCCCAATTACGATCGGAGGACAACGAATAGAGCTGTAAGGCCAGCCCCCACATCCGTTGGTTCGCCTCGAGCCATGGTGGGGCATAGCACTGACGTGGCGCGACGATGACACGTATCGTCCCCACGATCCCCCCAACCAAACCTTCAGCTCGTACGGTCATACTGTAGTACCCGAGCAAGAGACCACTTGGGGCAGGTATCTCGACACGCACATGCCGTTGGCCATTGATAAAGCGGACTTCAATAGCTGAAAGTCCAGGACCTGCCTGCCCTTCCTGCACCACAGCATTCGCTTCATCGCGGATCTGCCACTCCACGACAACGGACCTTTCTTTCCCATCTTCGAGCGCCAGATAACAGGACACGGAAAGTCCTGTCTCACCGTCACGCAGGACCCGCACCGGGTCGCAAGGGCGTTGCCACGGCGCCTCATCCCATTCTCGCAATGCCTGTGTCAGTGATTCAGTAGAATCGATTGCATATCCCATAGCAGTGAGGATGGCGCGTCGAGTGTCATCAGAGGTATGGTGAAGTGTGCCTGCGATATCATAATAATCATTCACGATGCCGGCACGTTCAGCGAGCTGAATAAGAATGGCCTGCTCAGTTTGGTTCTGCATGAACGGCAGTCTGCGTGAAGACTGCCGTTCATGTCAAGCTATCCCATTGTTCTTAAAGATAAATTCTATATAATGCGCTTCGCATGTCTATCGACCTCACCCATGTTCGACTGGGTTCTAGCTCCTGGGCCTATGAAGGCTGGCAGGGGTTGGTCTATCAGCGGACCTATGCGAAGAGCCGATTCAGCCAGGACTCTATGGCAGAGTATGCCGGTTACAAGGTGGATGAAATCCCACTCTTTCGCACCGTCGGCATCGACCACTCCTTCTATCGCCCGGCCAGTGCCGCGCAACTCGCGCACTATGCGAGACAAGTTCCTGAAGATTTCCGCTTCTGTTCTAAGGTTTGGGAAGAGATCACTATCCCGACCTTTGCGAATCTTCTTCGCTATGGAGCCAAAGCTGGGAAACCCAATGCACGATTTCTCGACGCGGGCGCGTTTCGAGATTTGGTGTGGGCGCCAGCACATGAGGGCTTGGGATCGAAACTCGGTCCATTCATTTTTGAGTTTCAGCGGTGGGGCATGGACCCCGCCACCTTTCTTGATGCGTTGGACCGATTTCTTGGCACATTACCACCAGGACCACAGTACGCAACAGAAGTCCGCAACCCTGCAATTCTTGGATCGCGTTATCTGAATATCCTCCGCACACACCAGGTTTCCCACGTGTACAACCATTGGACGGCCATGCCAGCACTCTCTGACCAACATCGATTGCTCGAGCAGACATTTACCGCCTCTCATGTCGTGATCCGGCTCCTGACGCCGATGGGACTCGCCCATGAGAAAGCTGTCGAACGATACGCACCCTACGACCGGATCATTGCCGCACAGCCTCGCATGAGGCAGGACACCACGGCATTAGTTCATCAGAGTGTGGCCCAGGGAAAGAGTGTGTACGTGCTTGTAAATAATCGAGCCGAAGGATGCTCGCCGCTGACGATCCAATCCTTGGTAACCGGACTTAAGAGCTAGGGCCCCTCTCTTAGTGTTTCATCCATCCGCATGCTAACAATGTCACGAGTTGCTTCCCGTAACACGCGATCGCTTTTCTTGCAGTCGATGTCGCTACATAGCAGACTTTCCGGCTTCTCTCCGCAGGCAGCGCTTCTCCGAGTACCACTGGTCGCATTAGCGCATAAGATCTGACCGTCGCAAGGCAGGGGAGATCACAATGGAGTAACCCTGACATGGTTTGCACTGGCGAGATATTTCTAAACCAAATTGACATGCTTGGGTAGGTTGATTGACTCCCCCTTTTCATTTTGTTAGCCTCAAGCCCCACCACGTTATGACCGATAGAGCAGACGAAAAGTGTCCGGCAACATTCTTAGCATCCAAATCCCGAAAGGAGCTTCTGATGGCTAGCTCAACCGTTTCCCACGAAATGCTGGCTGAACTGCAGAACAAGGCTACACAGCTCCGGATCGAGAGTGTTCGTGCGACAACTGAAGCCGGCAGTGGGCATCCTTCCAGCTGCTGTTCCGCTGCAGATATCGTCGCAGCTCTTTTTTTCTCCGTCATGCGATATGATCCCACAAATCCGAAAGCCCTCAATAATGATCGGTTTGTGTTATCAAAAGGCCATGCAGCCCCATTGCTTTATGCCGCCTGGGCGGAAGCAGGTCTCTTCCCGAAAAGCGATCTCTTGAAGTTACGCACGCTGACCTCGGATCTGGAAGGGCATCCGACACCTCGTTTGTCGTTTGTGGATATGGCGACAGGTTCGTTGGGACAAGGCCTTCCGGTCGGCATCGGCATTGCCCTTAATGCAAAATTCATTGATAAACTGGATCACCGAACCTACGTCTTGATGGGCGATGGAGAATCCGTTGAGGGATCTGTATGGGAAGCAGCTGAAGTCGCGCGCCATCATGGGTTGGATAACCTCTGTGCCATTATCGATGTCAATAGACTTGGTCAAAGCGATCCCACCATGTTGCAACATGACATGGAGGGGTATCGTGCCAGGTGGGCCGGCTTTGGCTGGCAGGCGCTGGTCGTTGACGGGCACGATCTTTCAGCCTTGCTTGCGGCGTTTGATACCGCTGCCGCCACTAAAGGAAAGCCGACGATTCTTCTTGCCAAAACATTTAAGGGTAAGGGCATCTCCTTTATGGAGAATCATACCGGCTGGCATGGGAAGCCGATCGCCAAAGGCGAGGAGACCCAGAAGGCAATCGATGAATTGACCAAACAATTGAGGCCTAGCAGCACAGCCATTTCATTGAAGAAACCATCGACGCAAGTTCAGGGACCGTTGTCGATCAGCCCCCTCCCACCTTCGCCCTACAAAGTAGGAGACGCTGCCGCCACGCGCGAGGCATTCGGTGTCGCACTTGAAGCACTGGGTGCGGTCAATCCGGTGGTCGTGGGACTGGATGCCGATGTGAAAAATTCAACCTATACCGATAAGTTCGGCAAGAAGTTTCCCAACCGATTCTTTGAAAATTTTATCGCAGAGCAAAACATGCTTGGTGCCGCAGCAGGTTTAGCGGCCTGCGGGAAAATTCCGTTTGTTGCTACATTTGCCGCATTCTTTACGCGAGCCTACGATTTCGTTCGTATGGCTGCCATCAGCGGTTCGAACATCAAACTTGTGGGCACACATGTCGGGGTGAGCATTGGGGAAGACGGTCCGTCACAAATGGGCCTGGAAGATATTGCGATGATGGCTGCACAACCGGGCGTGACTGTGTTGTATCCGTCCGATGCGACGTGTACATATAGGCTTGTCGAAGCAGCTGCGACGCACAAAGGGATGGTCTACATTCGGGCTGGTCGCCCCAAGTCTCTGGTTTTGTATGGGTCCGATGAAACGTTCCCCATCGGCGGATCGAAAGTCATTCGCCAAAGTGCGTCGGATGTGCTCACGATTGTCGCAGCTGGTGTCACGCTCTTCGAAGCCTTGAAGGCCTATGACACATTGAAAGCGGCCGGCATCTCCGTGCGGATCATCGATCTCTATAGTATCGTTCCCATCGACCGAACCACGCTACTGGATAGCGCCAGAGCCACGCAGGGACATATCCTTACCGTTGAGGACCATTATGCGCATGGGGGTCTCGGGGATGCGGTGTTGAGCGCGGTCGGAGTCGAAGGTATCAAAGTACACAAGCTCGCCGTTCGCTCGATCCCACACAG
>DATEPD010000420.1:0-3815 GCA_035273365.1 Nitrospiraceae bacterium
GGGAAATGAAGGCCAAACACGATGAGATGAAGGGCGAGATGAAGGGCATGGGCATGAAGGATGAGATGAAGGGCGAGATGAAGGACAAGATGAAAACCAAACACGATGAGATGAAGGGGCAGATGAAGGAAATGAAGGGTATGAAGGACGAGATGAAGGGGGAAATGGGGAAGTAGGCATCCATCTGAATTTCTTCCGCTAGACTCACTCCACGGCCTGCGGTCGGAGGCACCGACCGCAGGCCGTTCTGTCTCTGCTCTCGCAACAGCCTGTAAGAATCGAGGCCGTGCGCCGACCAACCATCAGACAGGTAGCCCACGCCAGAGGAGAGACGATCATGGCCTCACTCATTCACGACGGAATTGGAACCGGTCAAGGTCAGGAGAACGACCAGATTTCGGAGCGCGCGATAAAGCCCGACCCGCTTCCGCTCGAAGCACATGCTTCTGCTGATGGTCTCGCGGCGAAACAGGGTGCCGTCTCAACCGTACTCCCAGCGTCAGTCCCAGTTGTCGAGAGGATCTACCGTCATCGACTACCCGTACGGATCAGCCATTGGCTGAACGTTCCTTGTCTTATCATCTTGATTATGAGCGGGCTCCAAATTTTCAACGCGCATCCTGCTCTCTATTGGGGCGACCGGTCCGATCGTGACCAGCCGTTGCTCTCGATCCGTCCTATGAAGCCCGAGAGTGGTGAGATGCGCGGCATCACGACCATCCTGGGCTACAAGTTCGATACGACAGGAGTCCTCGGCTATTCGGACGGCTCGCGCCGTGCCTTCCCAACGTGGGCGACCATTCCAAGCGCCAAGGTTCTGGCGATGGGACGGCAGTGGCACCTGTTCTTCGCCTGGCTTCTCGTCATCAATGGCCTGTTCTTCACGGCCTATGCGCTGATCAGCCGGCATGTGACGCGCGACTTGGCTCCGACCGGCAAAGACCTCCGTGGCATCGGCAAGGCCGTGAAAGATCATCTTGTCCTCCGACATCCCACTGGGAATGAAGCCAAGCGGTACAACGTGCTGCAGAAACTCGCGTATGTCGTCATGCTGTTTGTGGTAGCGCCGCTGATCATTCTGACGGGCCTCACGATGTCGCCCACGATCGATACGGCGTTCCCGTGGCTGCTCACGATCTTCGGTGGACGCCAAACCGCGCTGACGATTCACTTTATTGCCTGCTTTTCCTTCGTTGGGTTTATCGTCATTCACGTGCTGGAAGTGATTCTGACAGGATTCTTCAACAACATTCGGTCGATGATCACAGGGTGGTTTGTCGTGAAGCACGAACATGAAGGAGCAAGCCATGAAGCATGAACGTGCAATGGAGCGCAGACAGTTTCTGAAAGGCACGTTGGGTGCCGCAAGCCTCTTGGCCCTCGCCGGCTGCGACAACCTGACACAGAGCAGTTGGTTCCCTTCGATCCTAAACAAGGCGGAGAAACTGACCGAACGAGCACAACGGGCCATCACGCCGGCTCACGCACTGGCAAAAGAATATGGGGAGGCCGACATCTCAAAGGTGTTCCCGGCCAACGGCAATACCGATCCGGGTACGACTGAGTATGCCGAACACGTTACGCAGAAGTTTGCTGCATGGACGGTCATGGTCGGTGGCTTGGTACAGACCCCTACGAGTTGGACACTCGGGGCACTCAAAGAGTTGCCATCGCGGACGCAAATTACCAGGCACGACTGTGTCGAAGGCTGGAGCGCGATCGGCAAATGGACCGGCGTCCCGCTCGGCGACCTCATGCGCCAGGTTCAGCCTTTGCGAAATGCCCGCTATGCGGTTTTCTATTGTGCCGATGTGGACGAGGACGGGGTGCCGTACTACGAGAGTATGGCCCTAGCCGACTGTTATCACCCGCAAACGATCCTGGCTTATGAGTTGAATGGCGCCCCGTTGGATATTCCCCATGGCGCACCGCTACGGCTCCGCTTTGAACGGCAGCTTGGTTACAAACAGGCCAAGTATGTGACCATGATCGAGTTGGTGGAGACACTGTCCGATATCAGAGGCGGAAAGGGCGGCTATTGGGAGGACGATCAGGGGTATGAGTGGTACGCGGGAATTTAGAAAGTAGGTTAAGGTCGAGGCTGAGGTCCAGGTTGAACTTCGAGAATGTAAGGTTTGCAGACTGTGACAAACGGACGATGCTGTATGCCAGCTTTCCCTGCTCGCTCAACCTTGACCTTAGTCTCAGCCTTCTCATTCTGCCTTCTCACCGGTTGTCTATCCCCCATTGCCATTCATCGGGCAGTGATCGAGTATGACCGGACGGTCAGTTACGTCGAAGCAGACCTTCTCTTACTGAACATCGCACGCGCGCGGCACCACCGGCCGGTCCATTTCACGGCGGTCTCCAGCGTGGCCGCGACATTCGACTTCCGAACGAGCGCAGGGATCCGTGGTGGTTTTGGGCCTGTGACTGACTCGCGCGACCGACCCGTGAATCTCGAATACAGCGCCAGCATCGCTGAGAACCCAACGATCACCATCGTACCGATTACGGGAGAGGAGTTTACCAAACGCGTCCTGCGGCCGCTCGACGAGGGCAAGTTCGAATTTCTGGTCCGGCAGGGATATGATATCAACATGGTCCTACGCCTCATGGCGCGGGGGATTGCGATTGACGATGAGCGCGGCCCCACCATCCTGTTTAACGCGCCGTCGCAAGGCGAACGGTACGAAGAATTTCGTCGTCGGCTCCTGCATTTGGCCGGGTTGGACGCAGAACGAACATTGTTCGTTGGGCCGGTCCTCTTTGAAGAGAGCCATACGGTCCAAACAAATCGCCCGCCAAATCCGGACGAAATCGTGGCAGCCCTGGAAAAGGGCTTTCGCTGGGAAGGCGACAGTGAGGGAAAGGTCCACACGGTTCGTCGTCAAGCCGTGGGCCGACTGTTGATCGCCAACTACGACCCGGCTCGTCTCTCGAACGACGAGCGGCGGCGGCTCCACGAGGAAGCCCAACGCGTGCCCTTGGATTCCGTGTTGGTGGATATCCGTCCCGGCTCTCCGGGAGGCGAATACCCCTTGCACGGTTCGATCTTGCTTCGCAGCATGAACGCAATTATCGGCTTCGTGGCCAAGAGTATCGAGGAGGAGCCGGAGATGATGGTCTCGCCCGATCCGAGAACCAGGACGGTGGTAAGGAACCCCGCCAGGACGCTCGAAATTGAAGAGTCCGATGCGAAGCCGGGTGACTATGAATTTTCGGTACTGTTCGACGGCCGCCACTATTCGATTCGCAAGTATCCTGTGAGCCAGGGCATGGTCCCGAGCTGGAATCAAGAAGCCTTTGCGGTTTTGTCAAACCTGTTTCAAATGACGGTGACGGATCTCACCAAGTACCCGACGCCGGCGATTACGATTGCCAAGTAGATCCAGCAGGGTGGCCAGGACCGTATTGCATATAAATGGAGTCGCGATTAAGGAGGGAGGGATCATGCTACGGGGAATGTTGATCGGCATCAGTGCTTTCTTGGTCGGGGTGCTTGTCACCTGGTTCGTGGCCAATGCGGGAGTCGGCATGAAGGCGCCGGACATTACGAACGAAACGTGGCTGAACAGCGCACCCTTGCATCTGTCCGATCTACAGGGCAAGGTGGTGATGGTCGAGTTCTGGACTTTCGGCTGCTACAACTGCAGAAATGTCGAACCCTACGTGAAGCAATGGCATCAGAAGTATGCGGAGAAGGGGCTTGTCATCATCGGCGTACATTCGCCGGAATTTTCATACGAAAGGGACTCTGCAAAGGTGAAGCGATATATCCAAGAACACGACATCCGGTTTCCTATCCCTATCGA
>DATEPD010000421.1:0-3864 GCA_035273365.1 Nitrospiraceae bacterium
TAGAATTCAGCCACGTCATGCAACATCGCGGGTAGCGACCCGGTCTCCTCCCCTACCGACAGCATTTCCACAGCCAATTTGGGAAAAACTTTGGGACGATCCAGTGCAGCGGCAAGGGTCATCCCCTCACGAATTTCACCCACAGCATCCGTCACTCCAACCGACACATATCGATTGGAGATGGCGCCCCGTGCAATCGACAACGCTTCTACAAGCGGGGTGCCTCCGGCAAGTATCGTCGCAAGGGTACGTGTGAGCTGAACCGTATAATGCTTCACAAAAATTGGCCCCAAGACAGGCACACGCAAGAGGAGCTGATCCACGACGAGTCGCCCAGCCAGTGTCACATAGTATGCACGACCTACCAACCCAAGAGCCGCAAGCCCTGCCAATCCAGGCAACAGGTACACTTTGCCTCCCGTCACCACATCGAGCAACAATTGCGTGGCAACCGGTAAGGATTTCGACGTCTCCGCATAGACCGACACGAAGGTCGGCACGACATATGACAAGAGAAATCCGATAACGGAAATTCCGACAAGCACAAGGAACGCAGGATACGCAAGCGCTTTTGACACCTTCTGACGCAACCCGATCATGAGTTTCAGATACGCAATGAAACGTTGCAGCACCTCTGCCAAGTTCCCCGATTGTTCTCCGGCTTTGATCGTCGCAATATACAATTCTGAAAAATGGATCGGGTGTTTTGACAGCGCTTCCGAAGCTGATGCCCCTCCACGAATATCTTGTCGGACCGTTCGCAAAGCCTGTTGAAATCCAGAATGGTTGGCTCGCTCGATCAAGAGGTCCCACACCCGCAACACAGGAAGGCCGGCCTTCACCAGTGCGAGCAGCTCTTGATTGAATACCAAGAATTCCTGAAGCGGGAGTTTTCCAAACGCGTGCCATCCCAGACCCGTACCGGTTGTGGCTGCACCCCGCCGTTGCAACCGAAAGACGAGAAAGCCCTGACCTTCCAGTTTGGCCCGGACAAGGTGTTCTTCTTCTCCCTCAATCTGTCCATCGAGGGTTGAGCCATCAGTACGGGCCACTCTGTATGCGAATACAGGCATGGTAAATGTGAATATCAGGCGATAACAGGAAGTGTAGGCCTATGGCGTCGACGTGCCCTTGCCGGCTTCGGCCCCGGACATGAGCCGATCATCTGGTAGCCATAGGGCCTGGCCAATGACAATCCTGTTGTCGGTCAATTGATTAAACGTCCGCAGATATTCCACGGAGACGCGATGTTCCTGCGCAATGCGCCAGAGCGTATCGCCAGGTTTTACAGAAACATGCCGCATTGGAATCCTCTGCTGCTGAACCCCCAATGAGGGTTCTCGGTCTGCCGGCACTTGCATAGCAGTAGCCGGAGTCGTCACCACCTGAGGCGTCTCCGGAGCGCCCGAAGGCTGATTCTGTTGTGCTGAAACTTGTGTTGTCTTCTGGCTCTTGCTCACTGCGCCGCTGGACTGTAGTGGAACCGCTTCCCGCTCGCCCTGAACAGAGCCCGACTCCTCCATTTTTGAGCGTTGCTTCCGAAGCTGCTTCATCTGGCTCTGTAATTGAAGACTGCTTCGATACACACGGTCCCGCTCCGTCCGAGCTGCGGCCAGTTCTTCCCGTTGCAACTCGATCACCTGCCGTGCTTCGGTGACCCGCCGTTCCGCTTCCCTGACCCGGCCTTCAAGCTGGGCTCGAGCAACCTGAGCTTCTGCCAATTCTTTACGACGTGCTTCAAGGTCAACCCGCAACTCGGCCACCGTCCGCTGCGCATCGCGTACCGACGCTTTTAACGTGTCTGTGGTCAACTCAAGATCGACCACCTCCGGCTCACGCATCGGCTCAAGTTCGCCACATCCCGCAAACAAGGCCGCGGCGAAGCCGATTGCACAGAAGGCACCGACTCGCACCGGGGGGACACAGGCGCGTCGTGCTTCAATTGAACTTTGGAGTAATCTACGAGTGCGTATCAACATTGTTACCAACGATTATAGGGGGTGCCATTCGTTCCCACTAACTCGGCCCCTGAAAAGATATCGACCACGCCCCCCTCGACAGGATCGGAAATCTCTTGCCATGTAGTCGTCGCACCAGTGAATGGATCCTTTGGGATTCCCCGCAGATACCCTGTGCCCACCAACGCGGACAGAGAGGGAGGATACTTCCCCTGATCAGCCTTATGCTGATCCAATACATCGCGGAGTGTCGAGAGATCCTGACGCAAGGCAGCCTCTTTGGCCTTCACGACCGACGCTTGGTACGAGGGCACCGCCAGAGTAGCGAGAATGCCAATGATCGATACGACGATCATCAGCTCGAGCAGGGTGAAACCATTTTTATCCCCTACTCCCCGATTACCAATCTCGATACTTCGTTCCATCTAATGCCATATCCTGACTCTGAGTCATCACGTCATAGACGTCATCCCCACACCAACTCGTTGCCTTCGGTGCATCCTTATAACATCGGAACACCCAATCCGCTTTGCCTGTCATAGGATCGAGGGGAAGGCTTCTCAGATAGCGCTTCGTCGTCGTACCTTTGATCGTTGCATCTTCCCCCGTGAGCCTGACCCCCAACAGCTTCTCCAGCGACTTTGGATAACCATAGACACTTGTCACCTCTTTACACGTGAGTTTGTTCTTCACGCAGGCTGGCCCTAATAAGACATCGCCGTCCCGATTCCACTCCAGCTTAAAGGTATCGATGGCAGCCCGCATGAGCCTCAACTGCTGCCGCAATTCTATTTTCGTGAGTCCGTGTCGCCGACAGACGGCTGAGCGGCATGGCGATCGAGGCGAGAATCATCACAATCGTCAGCGTGATCAGGAGTTCCAAGAGGGTCACGCCTGACTCTTTCACCGCACCCCCACAATACCTTTTTGAACATGAATCAAGTAGTGACGCGAGAGTCCCGCTCAACGAAAGACAACTGCGCCCATCATGAGATATTCCATCCGTGTGCCCGCTGAGTGGCTCGGGATCGACTCACCAGGGTTCTCATCCCGATCGAACGACTCCTGGAAGGAAGGGCAACCAGCAGGAACAAGAACGCACATTACGACGTTCCGAGGTCGCCCTCTTTCGTGAGATCGATCGAGGTTTCGAAGCTGGTGATAGGTTCTTTCAATTTCACAGTGGTCGGATCGATGGAGGCGACGACAAATTTGCCGTCGAGCTTTTCCCCTTTGCGAATGATATAGAGATCTTTTCCTTTCCTCACAAATGCTTTCTGGACACCCTGCTGATCGAGATCGCCCAGAGAGCAATATTGGCCCCTCTGCTTGCGCAGGTCCTTCCGCATGAGTTCTCCTGGTTCTACCCGGAAGAGCGCCCAGCGCATAGGCTCCAGCCCAGGGGAGATTTTTCTTTCAGACGATATTAATTCACGCAACGACCCCAGAGTTTCCCGTCACCGTCCGATCAGTTCAACCTCCGAGGCCACCGCACAACGCCTCTGTCAGTGGCGTACTATACTCCTACCGAACTTCTGCGCCCTCCGGGCGCATCGGTTCTTTATGTTCGCGCTCCGAATAGACACTTTCCATGATCCATTTGGTCCCTTCGCCCATCGTGTCTGTAACGAGACCAGGTGCCAACATCTGAACAGGATGCACAGGCAACTGTAACCGATTCAACCCGTCGAAGGTGTGCGCGTTCACCAATATCCTTGAATTATTGAAGGCTTCCACGGCCCCGAAGATTGTCTGTCCGGTGGCTAAGCTCCCAAAGTTTTTTTCCAGGATTTTGTCAAAGACTCCCCCCTGACTGCTGTGGACCTCTCCGCGCATGGTTTCGATTCCGCCGGTAACGCCGCCCACCACACCGCCAATCACGGCCGCACGGACAAGATTGGTCCCC
>DATEPD010000422.1:0-2416 GCA_035273365.1 Nitrospiraceae bacterium
AAGAAATACGGGAGAGTCACTGTCGTCGAAAGAGAAAATGAGCATCCACCTATCCGCTCCCTCATGAAACCGAGCGAGCTGCACACTCATTATTCAAATTCAAGGCAAAGGCAAACCTCGCATTCATCTCATTCATCCTTCCAAATTCTAATCGCGTCGGCTCGGAGAGCAATGGATCAGCACGGGTTTTATTCTACCGTTTATCGTGGGGACCCGACGAGCAAGAACAGTCATCTGACCACTCCAAGAGGGTGACGCCGTCATACACCCGGTTGCCCAATCCAAAAATACCCGGTCCGCCGGCAAGCGCCGCATAGAGGCTGTTCGCTTTCTTCGCGTCTTCCGTATCATCAAGGCGGCGCACGACCTCCTTCAGCGCCTCCGTCACCGCCTCCTGCTTTGCAAAGACTCCACTCCAATTGGCGTTCATGCCACGGTTCAACGGCTCGTTGTAGAGCAGTTGCGTGGTCCATTCGATGGTGTGGATTTTTGCAATCTCGGCAGCAACGACCAGCCGAGCCACTTCGAACAGCTCGTTCGGCATGACGTCCCTATAACGGATGCCGTGATCGGGGTTGGCGGGATTTCTCAAGCCACTGTCGCCATCAGGCATGCGAGCGGCCTGGTTTCGGAAAGCATCGACAAAGGCGTTGTGCTCCCTGGCAAACACGTTGTGATAAAAGCTGGTCCCGATGCTCCAGTTGTCCGGAAAGGCTGTAGCCTCCTGACCGGACCACTCGGGATTAATCGGATCGCCTGATTGAAAGATCGGCAGGTATCCCAGCTTGTCGCCTTCGCCACTCCCCTCTCTTACCTGGATCAGCAACAATTTAGCTGGATCTTTCGGATCGCGTTTGACTCGTTTGCCGGACCGCTCGTCGTATCCATAGAGCTGCGAGGCATCCCACCAGGCGGTGACGTGATTTGCGGTGGTCTTGGGAGCCCTCGTGAAATAAGCCTTGCCGCCCTGCGTGAAGGACTGGGGCTGCGTGCCTTCAGCGATCAACGCCGCATCGATCTTGTCGCCGGGACGGCAGCCCAGCTGCGTGACGTGTTCACTCGTCGACGGCTGCTCAATGTTCCCGAGCAATTGCGTCGCGCAGCCGACGGCCATCCACTCCGGCCGATTGTGCCCCTCATCCAGATGCGAGAACCAGTCGTGGGTCATGAACTGGATCCAGAATGCCGCCAGTACGTTGAAGAACGGAGCCTTCTGGTACTCACATTCGGCCTCTTTCGCGCTGCCCGGCAAGCCATAGCCATCGTGACATCTGTCCGGATGTGGCTGCACTCGCGTGAACAACTTCCGACTAATGATCTGTGGATCGGGTTTCAACAGCCCTAATCGATCCCCATGGCGATTCCTGGTCATCTCATTGAGACCTAGATCCGGGAATGTCGTGTTGAACTCCACGTTCCGCGCAAAGAGTTGCTGCGTCGATCCCATCAGCGGATTATGGATGTCGTTACAGATACCCGTGACGGTACGAAAACGAATGAACTCTCCCCGACAAACCTGCGTCTGGTCGCCACCGACAGCCGTGAAGTCGGGATGGCTCCGCGGCAATCGCATCTCTGGCCAGGTTCTCAACACCGGACCAGCCTCGCCATCTCGGCCTGTCACGTAGGCCTCGTAGGTCTTGTTGTTGTCGAAGAGGTTGAACTTGATGAGCTCGATACGTTGCAACTCCAGCTCATAAAGCACACCGTTGATCCCGTGTGCATTGGGGCCGATCACCTTGGCATCGTCCAGGAACCTTGCAGGAGCTCGCGACGTGGCATCGCCGGCGGCCCAATAGTTTGGCCAATCAAACCAGGGTTCCTCTCTGAGACTCTCGGCATGCTTCCCCCCGAGACAACGCGCGGTGGTGTCCGGAACCTTCCCCAAGAATCGTTGCTCTCTGGTCTTTGCGACTGTCCGAACATCTCGCTGTCGAAGCATCTCCGCACAATCTTTCGTGGACTCCATGAAGATGCCAAACGGGCCTAACCCGCTGCACCCTTCAAGAACACAGAGTCCCGCGATAATCACCAGCCACGGCCATGTACTCATTGATCTCACACCCAACTCTCCTCAACGACAAAACCTGTGGTTGAACAAGACCAACTATACGAACTAAACAAACCAGATGAGCCAGTTCAAGCCGCCTCGCCAGTCTCGTTCGGCTTTACTAAGACTGATCAACGTTGTACAAACGACGAGGGGAAAAAGTACAGGAAGGAAGGCAATAGATCAGGGCACGTCTTCCGCGCAACGCACACCAAGCGTCGGACCCCAGTAGGTCACCTCATCCCATCCTCGATAGCTGGCCTGAAGATTCGACGGTGTTTCATTCCACTCTCCACCCCGCAACACACGGAAGGAACCACGCAATGGTCCCTGTGGATCGCGAGCGGGAGATGCCTGGTAGAAATC
>DATEPD010000423.1:0-4551 GCA_035273365.1 Nitrospiraceae bacterium
ACGATCCGCCAGTTTAAAGCAGAAATGAGTGCGGACGAGAAAGTCATTTGGCTTCCCCGATGAAGAAACATCCGGGCGATTCCTAGGGGATAGGACACGATGCCAGGCACAGTTTCATCTTGTTGGCCCTTGACCAAGTGGTTTTTCGGGAATAAAGTATTTCCATGCAAAGGATATCAGCGGTGGCCCTTTTCTTCCTGTTGATGCCCCCCCTGGCCTGGGCGGGAGAGACACCCCCTTTTGATCCCGAGCAGCCATTCCGGCAGGGGTTCTCGACGAGTGTGCTTCGCTCACTTCTCAACGAGGCCCTTGATGCGCTTGAGGACCACTTAGAAATTACGGGCAACATCGTCCCAGACGATGTGAAGGGTGAGCGTCGCGGGAATCTGCGGTTTAAATTCTATCCCGAGGGGAAATCGAAATCAGATCAGCATCACATGGCTGAAGGGTGGTTCCGCTTCTCTCCAGATCATTCCCTGCGAGACTTCTACTTCCGCTTTAAGAGTCCTGAGGAGCCGGCCAAGAATTCTCCGCGGCAATTCAGCGACGTGCTGTAAGCCGTTCGTTTCCTGGTAAGGTTGTAATCGACAGCAGTGCCATCGCCCTCATGAGTTGATTGGCTTCGCCGCAGCTTGGCCTACTTCTTCGGCCAAGACTCCCAGGAGACTTCATGCGTCGGGTGTTGAGAATCGGCCATCGTGGGGCTGCAGGTCATGCCCCGGAGAACACCATCGCCGCAATTCAGAAAGGGATCGCGCTTGGAGTCGATTTCGTGGAGATCGACGTGCGGCGCACGGCGGACGGCGTGCTAGTGGTTCTTCATGATAGAACGGTGAACCGAACGACCAATGGGAAGGGACGGATCGATTGTTTGTCACTACAGGAGGTCAAGAAGCTCAACGCAGGGAATGGCGAACACATTCCAACCCTTGAGGAAGTACTCAAGGTGGCCGGAGGACGAGCAGGGCTTGTACTGGAACTGAAGGCCAAAGGGTTGGCTCATCAGACCGTTGAGTCGGTGCACGCGGCCGGGTTCAAGGATCCTGTCATCTATGCTTCTTTCTTGCACGACGAACTGACACATGTACGGAGGGCCGATCCAGAAGCCTCTCTTATGGTGCTCTTCGGCAATTTGCCTCGTGGCTCTGTCGCCAGTGCGAGGCGGTATGAACCTTCCCTCGTCGGTCTTCGGCACAGCACGGCTACGCGCCGTCTCGTTGAGACGTTTCACCTCGCAGACCTGCTCGTATTCGTCTATACGGCAAATACCCCCCGCGAGATCGAGCGTTCAATTTCCGTCGGTGTCGACGGGGTAATATCGAATTTCCCCGAGCGCATCGTTGGTCAATAGTTCCTATCCTCGTGCCGCTGACTTCAAGTCCATGCGGCCCTACCTTGTCCTACGTAGTTTACATCTGGCTCACACGCCAGTTCTCCCAAAACCATCCTTCGAGTAGGGTGAGCGGTAGCAACTGATCCATTGTTTTCGGGGAGGTGTTTATGACCAACATTCTGCGGATTGATGGATTCGGCGAAAAAGCATTCTCACGACATCTCCCCAGCGATTCTCTGACTCCCCTCCCCCTCTATCCCGGCAACGTCGTCTCACGGTGACGCCGCGCTCGATTCTCATCATTGACGATGACGAGCAGCTCCGTAGCCTATTTCGGAAGGTGCTGGAGGAGGCGGGGTATCTGGTCTTCGAGGCGCCTAATGGTCAAGAAGGACTCCGCCAATTCCGACAGACACCCACCGCGCTGGTCATCACAGACCTGTTTATGCCTGATATGGATGGTTTTGAGGTCACGAGAGTCTTGTATCGTGAATCGCCAAGCACCAAAGTTATCGTCCTTACTGGCGGCTCTGGAGAGAATATGTTTGCCGCCACATTCCTGGGTGCGCGTCGGACAATGAAGAAACCCATCTCAATGGCGGAATTACTCCAAGCCGTGGAGCAGGAGCTCCAGAAAGGATCACCCCGCAAGGGACATGGACAGGAAGAGTGATTGGCGCCGCAGGTGGCTGAAGCCCGCGCCATTGAAGCTGGGGCAGTCGCGTTCCTTCAAAAGCCCATTGAGGACGACGAGGTTATACACAATTGGGATGGCCATACATGCTCCTCTGCCATTGGAAGATTCACAGGGCCACGCGGAAGACTTCCTCAATAGTCGTTTCACCCATGAACGCCTTCGCCAGTCCATCTTGAAACATCGTCTTCATCCCTTTCATGATCGCGGTCGAACGGATAAACGAGGCCGGCTTCCGCTGCATGATCAAATCCCGAATGTCTTCATCGACTTCAAAGAGCTCAAACAGGCCGACCCGGCCAGCGAACCCGCTCCCCTGACATTGCGTACAGCCTTTCCCATAGTAGAGCCTGACGCCTGCCAATCCAGTCTGCGTCTTGCGCAGGATGCCTTCTCGCTGTAACACACCAATCGTTTCTGAGAAGTCTGGACGCGTTTGGATGGATTCGAGCACTCGGGTGTTGGGCGTCACACTTTCACGGCAGTTCTTGCAGATTCTGCGGATGAGCCGCTGGGCCACCACAAGGGTCAGGGAGGAAGACAGCAGATACGGCTCCACTCCGATGTCGAGCAAGCGAGGGATGCTCCCAGTGGAGTCGTTTGTGTGGAGCGTGGACAGAAGGAGCCGGCCGACCAAGGCGGCCTGGACTGCGATCTCTGCCGTTTCTTTATCGCGGATTTCTCCCACCATGATGATGTCGGGATCTTGGCGAAGCAGCGCTCTCAGTCCCGTGGAGAAATGGACACCCGTTTGATGATTGACTTGGGTTTGGTTGACTCTCGGAATCGAGTATTCGACGGGTTCTTCTATGGTGGATATGTTGACAATGTTTTGCCGCTCCGTGCCGATCCGCATCAGCATGGCATAGAGCGTTGTGGACTTGCCCGATCCTGTGGGTCCGGTGATCAACACCATTCCAAACGGTTTCATGATATTCCGGAGAATCGGGGGGCACTAATCCAAGGTCCTCCAAATCGATAATGACATTGTCCTTTGACAGAATTCGAAGGACGATTTTTTCTCCCCACTGTGTGGGGACTGATGCCACACGGAGATCCACTTTAAACCCGTCGAGATTGGCTTCGAATCGACCGTCCTGCGGGATCCGCCGCTCGTCGATCCGCATACCCGATAGAATTTTGATGCGCGAGACCAGCGGGAGCTGCAACGTCGGCGTGAGGCTGAAGACTTCGCGCATGACGCCGTCGACGCGGTACCGGACGACGGTTTCCAGTTCGAATGGCTCGATATGGATATCGGATGCTCGTGTGACTGCCGCATACAGGAGGAGGCGTTGGACGGCGTCTACGATTGTGGACTCATTCCCATCTTGCGGCTTTGCCGGCGTGAGGTCGGTGGTCTTTTCCGTGGCCGATCGGTCGAGGATCTCCCGCAATTCTTTTTTGTACAACAGTTGCGCTCGTCTAATTGAGGCCTCCGTCGCGAGGAAGGGACTGACGTGGAGTCCTGTAATGCGTTCAATCTCACTCACCACGTTTCGTTCGCGAGGATCTGCCATGGCGACGTGCAGCTGATCGCCGGCGCGGTCGAATGGCACGAGGACATGCTTGCGGGCGAAGGTTTCCTGCAGCGTGCAGACGATGTCTCCCTTCACATGGCCGATGGTCAGCTCGACAAATCCGACGTTCCAACTGCGGGCCAGTTGCGCGAGCAGGAAGGCTTGCGGGATGCGGCCTTGCTCGATCAGCGTATGGATTAGCGGAGTTCTGAGCCGTTGGGCGAGTGTGCTCGCCCTGTCAAAGTCGGCTCGGTCGATCACCCCGAGCTGTTCCACTAGGAGCGATTGCAGTTCCTCGTTACTGACTTTCAACTCGGGCATGTGTCGTGACCTTGCTTGAGTGTAAGTTCGACTTGCTTGGCCAGCTCGCCAAGCGAGAGGGTGGATTTATTGAAGTAGGCGATCGCTCCGAGGTTCAGCGCCTCCTGTTTATCTTGTTCCTGAGCCAAGCTGCTTAAGACAATCACCGGGATGGCTGATGTGAGGGTATCCTGCTTCAGAATCTGGAGGACGTCGAATCCTTGGAGCTTCGGCATAATCAGATCAAGGACAATCACGTCAGGCTGTTCAGACCGGATGAGTTGGAGGGCTTCTTCTCCATCAGACGCAGTGGACACGGCATGTCCCTGCCGGCGTAGGGTCGTTTCGGCTGCCTTGCGGAGCATCCGGTCATCATCCGCGACTACAACCTTCGCCATCTAGACATCCCTTCTTCGAGGTGTACGCATTGGTCTGGCCGTCACTCCTTGTCAGTTGATTCCTCGCCAGTCCGCCACCTTGAGGTGATGCATGACACGAGCGAATTCAAGTTGCAACGTTGGAAGGAGATCTAACACCTTCGACATGTCCCCGGCCTGCCCCAGACGTTCCATCTCATTCGCAAGTCCATGGGCCGATCTGGTGTGAAAACATGCGACCATGCCTTTCAAACTATGCGCAGTCTGTCTGACCCCACTGGCATGGCCTTCTTTTACGGCCAGTTCAAGCTCATGTAGTTTTCGTGG
>DATEPD010000424.1:0-5117 GCA_035273365.1 Nitrospiraceae bacterium
ATTGACCAGGAGAATTAAGGCTGAGAGGACCAATAACTTATCGGCGATGGGATCAAGCAATTTTCCGAGCGTAGTTACTTGGCCGTTGCGGCGAGCGATGTAGCCATCCAACAAGTCGGTAAACGCTGCGACGATAAAGACGAGAGCCGCACTAAGGGATCGATCCGGAGTTGGTATCGCGAACAGCACGACGAAGACAGGAATCAAGAGGATGCGTGTGAGCGTAATGAAATTCGGCAGGTTGAGCGCCTCCTGCCCGACCGATTTCCACGCCGCCAATACGCGATTCATCGATTCCCCATTCCGTTAGCCAGTCTCTGGAAAGTCATCGTGACACACCGCAAGAGAAAATCCCACTGGATGTTCAAAATGTCTGTCCAGCAAGGCCGCAGTCGAATCGAAACCGGAGGCGTAGCCTCTCGGCTACGTTGAGGATTTCGATGAGCCGAGAACGAAGCTGGCGGACATTTTCAGCATCCAGTGTTAGACGATGCCATGTTTCAACAAATCATGCAGATGCACGACCCCGACAATGCGCTTGACGTTGTCCACGACGACAAGCGTGGTAATGGAATATCGCTCCATCATTTCGACCGCCTTGGCTGCCAGCTCATCCGGTCCGATTAACTTGGGGCGGCGCGAAGCCAAGGACCCGGCGGTGATCTTTGAAAAATCCCCGCCCTGTTGGACAAAACGGCGCAAGTCGCCGTCGGTAATGACCCCCAGGAGTGCACCGGCTCGATCCACCACGGTAGTCATGCCGAGTTTCTTGGCCGACATTTCGAGAATGGCCACCGAGGCTAAGACCGCGTCTTCCACTTGTGGGACCTCCTGCCCCTTATGCATAAGGTCCCGCACTTTCACCAGCAAACGACGGCCGAGTGTTCCACCTGGATGAAATTGAGCAAAATCCTGCTCCTTGAACCCGCGTTTTTCGAGCAACGCGACGGCCAAGGCATCGCCCATTGCAAGTGAGGCGGTCGTGCTCGCGGTCGGGGCAAGCCCCATGGGGCAGGCCTCTTCGGCGACCGATACATCCAACGAGACCGCGCTATTCTTGGCCAGCGTAGAACCCTTGCGGCCGACAATCGCCATGACCGGAATGCCCATGCGCTCCATAAAGGGCAAGAGCTGCAAAATCTCCTGCGTCTCTCCGCTATTCGAAATTGCGATGAGCACATCGCGACGCGCCAACATCCCGAGATCGCCATGCAGCCCTTCCGCTGGATGGAGAAAAAATGATGGCGTCCCAGTACTTGCCATCGTAGCGGCGATCTTCTGCCCAATCAACCCGGATTTACCCATGCCCGAGACGACAACTTTTCCCTTGCACCGGTAGAGCAGGTCCACAGCCTCCGAAAACCCACTGTCAAGACGCTGAACGAGGGCCTGAACGGCACGCGCTTCGATGTCCAGCACACGCCGGCCTACGTCGAGGCTGGTTCCGCCCTTTGGCTTGGTTACTTTCGAGGCTGAGATGCGTCGCATATCCGCATGACCCGTTCTAGTAAAGCTTGTAATTGATGGAGCGGCACCATATTGGGTCCATCCGATAGGGCCTCGTCCGGATTGGGATGGACCTCCATGAAAAAGCCATCCACTCCTGCGCCGGCTGCCGCGCAGGCCAGGGGTTCGACGAATTCGCGCTGGCCGCTGGATTTAGTTCCCCCCCCACCCGGCAACTGCACACTATGGGTGGCGTCGAAGACCACCGGGTAGCCGAAGCTCCGAAGGACGGGGAATGAGCGCATATCGACGACGAGATTGTTGTAGCCGAATGATGATCCTCGTTCAGTCAAGATGATCCGCCTGTTTCCCACTTCCTCGACTTTTTTCACCGCATTGCCCATTTCTTGCGGGGAAAGAAACTGGCCCTTCTTCACGTTCACCACTTTGCCGGTCTTTGCTGCTGCAATGATCAAGTCGGTCTGCCTACAAAGGAACGCCGGAATCTGGAGCACGTCCACGACCTTCCCCACCTCAGTCGCCTGCTCCTCCGTATGGACGTCCGTCAAGACAGGAAGGCCCAGCTGATCCTTGACCTGCTTGAGTACCGCCAGACCTTTTTCGAGACCCGGCCCGCGATACGACGTGACGGATGTCCGATTCGCTTTATCGAAGGATGACTTGAAGATATAGGGCATGCCAAGAGACTTGGCAATCTCGGCAATTCGCGCCGCAGTCTCCAGCACGAGCCGTTCACTCTCAATGACACAGGGCCCGGCAATCAGAAACGGCCGATGACCTGCCCCAACTGTGAACGAACCAATTTGAACTTCGTGCGCCATGGTCTCTTAGTCTTCCAACTTCCCGTGAGGTGCTCAAACAGGCTATCCAACGAGGCCGCAGGCGAAGACAAGACCGGAGGCGTAGCCTCTGGGCTACGTTGAGGATCTTGTCGAGCCGAGAACGAAGTTGGGAGCCTGTTTCAGCACCTCACCTCAGTGGCCGCATTTGCGGCGTAACGCCGCCCCTACAAATCCGCTAAACAACGGATGCGGACGGTGTGGCCGCGAATTGTATTCCGGATGGAACTGCGTCGCCAGGAACCAAGGATGGCCTTTCAATTCAATGATCTCAACAAGCTGGCCATCCGGCGAAAGCCCGCTCAGCACGAATCCCTTAGCAAGTAATTGCCCGCGGTACGCGTTATTGAATTCGTACCGATGCCGGTGGCGCTCACGCACTTCACTCACCCCATACATCTTTTGGGCCAGAGTCCCCTCCCCGAGCATACAGACATAGGACCCAAGCCGCATCGTCCCGCCCTTATCGCTGACGGACTGCTGATCCGACATCAGATGAATGACGGGATCGGTCGATGCCTCGTCAAATTCTGCGCTGTTTGCGCCGGCCAATCCGGCAACGTTCCTCGCAAATTCAATGGTTGCGCACTGCATGCCCAGACACAAGCCGAGAAACGGAATCTGGTGTTCCCTTGCGTATCGAATCGCGGCAATTTTCCCTTCGATCCCGCGCGCGCCGAACCCGCCGGGAACCAGGATCCCATCGACCTCACGCAGGATCCGTTCGGTTCCTTGGCGTTCAATCTCCTCCGATTCGATCCACTGTATGTTTACCCGCGTTTCATGATCGATGCCGCCATGGACCAGCGATTCCGCGAGACTCTTGTAACATTCCTTCAAGCCCGCGTACTTGCCGACCAGGGCGACTGAGACTTCGTGCTTGGGATATTTGATCTTCTGGACCATCGCGTCCCATTCGCGCAAATTCAGCGGACCGGTCTTGAGTTGGAGCAGGCGCACGATCAGTTCATCCAGCCCTTCTTTCCGGAACACGATCGGTACTTCATAAATCGTATCGACGTCTTTGGCCGTGATCACCGCATCTTTCTCGACGTTACAGAACATGGCGATCTTGCCCTTAAGTTCCGGCGGCAAATATCGATCGGTCCGGCAGAGAAGGATATGAGGCTGAATACCGATCTCCCGGAGCTTGTTGACAGAGTGCTGCGTCGGCTTCGTCTTCAGTTCACCAGCCGTGCCGATGTACGGCACCAGCGTCAGATGGACGTAGAGGACGTTCTCGCGGCCTACGTCGTACGGCATCTGACGAATCGCTTCGAGGAAGGGCAAGCTCTCGATGTCGCCGACCGTGCCGCCAATCTCCACGATCGTCACGTCCATCCCCTGGGAGATGCGCATGATGCACTGTTTAATCTCGTCGGTGACGTGGGGCACTACCTGCACCGTTCCGCCGAGGTAGTCGCCGCGACGCTCTTTCGTGATGACCGCATGATAGATCCTGCCGGTCGTGTAGTTGTTTTCTTTGCTGAGGGTCAAGGACGTGTACCGTTCATAGTGGCCGAGATCCAGGTCTGTTTCCGCACCGTCCTCAGTCACGTAGACTTCCCCGTGCTGATAGGGATTCATCGTACCGGGATCGACGTTGATGTAGGGATCGAGCTTGAGGAACGTGATCTTTAACCCGCGATTCTCAAGCAGGTTGCCAATCGAAGCCGAAGCGAGCCCCTTCCCCAAGGAGGAGACAACTCCGCCCGTGACAAAAATGAACTTGCTCATTGTGGCCCCCATCTTGTCGGATCGTGTAATTCTGACACGCATGCCACCCCTACCTGAAAGGAGCGGCCTTCAGCGCGCCCAACTCTCGCTTGGTGGCGTCATACTGTTGAAGCTTTTCTGCCACCGACTCGACATCTTCCGGCGTATCCACCCGCAAAGAGACATGTTCGGTTTCCCATACTCTGATCGGAATACCATACTCCAATGCGCGCAACTGCTCGAGCTTTTCCGCGTCTTCCAGCCGTCCGGTGGGTAGGGACGCCAGCTTCAGCAACGTGTCGCGTCGATACATGTACAGACCGAGATGAATATAATGCAACCCTTCGATGGCATGGTGGCCGGCGTCGTCCCGCACCAATGGGATCGGTGCGCGTGAGAAATAGATCGCATTGCCGACATGGTCCGTTACCACCTTCACCACCGAGGGATTGTGGACAGCTTCGGTTGAATCGATCGAACGCTTCAACGTACCCATTCCCGTGCTGCTCTTGATAAACGGCTCGATGAGATCCTCCAGCAAATCCGGCTGCAGCGGGATTTCATCTCCTTGTAGATTCACAAAGTAGTCCCCGTCGAATATACGTGCCACTCCGGCCACGCGATCGGTGCCTGTCCGATAGTCTCCAGTTACCATCACGGCACGACCGCCGAATCCTTCCACGGCCTGCTTGATCCGTTCGTCGTCAGTGGCGACCAGCACTTCCGTCACCACACGACAGGCCACTGCTTGTTCATACACATGCTGAATCATGGGCTTCTGACCGAGCATGACGAGGGGTTTCCCTGGAAAGCGCGACGACCCATACCGGGCCGGAATGACCACTGTGACGGATGGCGTGGCTTTAGCAGGCTGCGAAAAAACTCTATTGGTACGCTTGGATTTCATTCTGTGCATCTAGGACAACAAAGCACACCATGCAGGATGCTCAAAAAGGCCGGCCAGCAAGGCCGCAGCAAGCGAAGAGGCGAGGCGTACGCTTCGGTACGTTGAGCCTCTGAGCGCAGCGAGAACGCCGTTGGCGGACTTTTTCAGCATCCTGTTAGTCATGGCCAAGAGCCTCCGAGAGCTGCTGT
>DATEPD010000425.1:0-8092 GCA_035273365.1 Nitrospiraceae bacterium
GTCCTAGGCGCTTATGTTCTACTGTTCCCACGAGCCCGCGTACTGGTACTGATGCCCGGCCTGGGCGCGACAAGGGTGGCAGCGGGGTTCGTCCTCGGCATGTGGTTCGTCATCCAGCTGTTGAGTGGGGGAATGAGCATCGGCAGTGAGGGTGGAGGCATCGCATTTTTCGCCCATATCGCCGGGTTTGTCGCTGGGATGGCACTGATCGGTCTATTCAAACGCCCGGATGTGCCCTTCTTTGCACCAAGCCATAGAGGCAGGTGGGACGGCTAGCGCTCACCGGAAATCCCACACATCGTTCATCATGCATCCAGCAACTCACGCACCTTTTCCACCAACCCTGCCTGTCGATAGGGACGCCTCAAGAGATACCGAGGATTGACGCGATGAGACACCATCGTCTCGTCGTCAAACCCAGAAAGGAAGATCGGTTTCATCATCGGGTGATGCTTCAATAACCGTTTGGCTAAGTCCCGCCCGCTAATCTCCGGCATCATGAGATCGCTCACGGCCACATGGACGGCTCCAGAATGTCTTTGCGTGAGTAGCAAGGCTTCAACAGACGAACTCGCCTCCAAGACCTGATAGCGATGCCTTAACAATGTGGAAAGCGCGAGCTTGCGGTCGATCTCGTTTGGCTCCACCAACAGAACCGTTTCCTGACCCTTGGCCGCAACGTGTGCCTGGATTGATGGAGCTGGTGTCCGGCCCTCCCGTACCAGGGGAAGTGCAATCCGCACTACAGTGCCTTCGCCAGGCCGGCTGACAACATCGACGTGGCCTGCACTGCGTTTCACAATGCCATAGACAGCAGTGAGTCCGAGTCCCACATTCATTTCCTTTGTGGAAAAGAAGGGCTCGAACATGTGCGACTGGGTCTCTAGACTCATCCCACTTCCAGTATCGGTGACCTGTATCAACACCTTCGGTAAATGCCCTCCGATTCCACTCGCCGACACGCTGTCATATCCACGGAACGCCTGCTTCGCCTCAATCAGGAGCCGACCGCCATTTGGCATGGCATCACGCGCATTCACTGCAAGGTGAAGCAGGACCTGTTCAAGCCCTTCACGATCAACCTCGACATCCATCGGTGCATCTTCAATGACTATGTTGAGATCAATGGAGGCGGGCAGCAAACCTCTTATGACTCCACGAATCTCCTCCAGCACAGCCCTAATTGAAAGCACCTGTCGGACGTGACCGTCGTGAAACCCCAATCCAGCCAATTGAGCGGTGACAGCGGCAGCCTGTCCACCGCTCCGAAATATGTCATCGACCGGCCCATAGAGTGGGTCGTCCGGCTTGAGACCAGATAGAACCACGCCCGTCTGCCTCCCGATCACCGAAACGAGATGGCTCAGCTCATTGGCAATGCCCCCAGCAATCCGACCGATCGCTTCCATCTTCTGTGCTTCATGCAATTGCTGCTCAAGGCCCTCTCGTTCCTTTTTCTCTTGCCGAACATGCTCATTCGCTCGTGACAGATCTGACTTGAGACCCTTGATACGAACCTCCAACTGCTCGCGGGATACTTGCAAAGCCCGTTCAGTCTCTTTCAATACCTCAATACTCTCCAGCAATTGTGTTTTTTGCTGACGTTCAACCCCGATCGATTGCAGTGCGAGCCCGTAGAATATCGCCATTACCAGCAAAACCGGCACTCCCAGTAGATGCCCAGGTGACAACACTCCACTTTGAACAACTCCTTGATAGAGGATGCCGCCGTACCCGGCACAGAGCAACAGAGATAGACCAATAATATGGGAGAGTCGGCGCACTGATGCGGCAATAAGCATGAGGATGAAGTAGGACAGATAGAGTTCCGACCGGGCATGACCCGAAAGATAGATTGTCGCGGTCACAAGAACCGTATCTATCCCGATCACGGTCCCGCTGAACCATGCGGCCTGTAAGATCGAGGTCGGCACATACCACAGGCAGAGGACCATCGCCACCAACCCAACGACGATGACCCCGATTGTAGGATGGCTTGCGATAGGTTCCGTTCCAGACAACAACTGATAAGCCAACATGATGCCGACCAGCGACTGAAGCACAACATATCGCGGGCGCGAAATCGTACTATCGTGACACGAATTTTCCGAAGACGGCTCGACATGATTTTCAGAGGAGAGGGCGAGACTGTTCATCCGTTGACCTCCTGTTCATGCAACCGAAGACTAGCATGCTTCGAAAAAACGACTTTGGCAGGATGAAGTGTCGATAGTCCGTACATGTGGCAGAATAGAAAAACATTTCGCAGGATGCTCAAATACATTATTCAGCTTGGCTGCAGCGAGGGTAGAGACAAGGCGTACCGTTCGCTACCTTGAACCTCTGAGTGAAACGAGAATCAAATTGACGGACTTTTTCAGCATCCAGCGAGGAGTGAGCAAATCCTGTACCGACGCCCAACCAAGGCTAAACCATGTTTTCCCAGTGAAAATATGTCCTGAGGAGCTAAACCGTTTGATCCATCTGCCTACAGCAAGTCACAAAATGGAACGGTATGTGATGGCAAAAAGCGGCTCACAACTTTGATTTACCAGGGAAGTACGGCAAAAGAATCGGGATTCCTATTCAGTATCCGGTCCGTTGATGCTGGATAGGAATGAGACAGATGAATGAAGGAGATTAAGCAGACAGGGTGGAGCCGTTCGCCAGACCGTCACGAAATTGCTTGGCATGATCAAGGGCTATACTGAGGGTCTCCCCGAGGAACGTGATATGTCCCATCTTGCGACGGGGGCGAATCGCATGTTTACCGTAGAGGTGGAGTACCGCGCCAGGAATATCCAGCAAAGCTCGACAGCCTCTGCCCTTCATAAGGGTCGCGATATCGTTCCCTATAAGATTCACCATAACAGCTGGGCTCAGCAGACGCACTTCACCGAGCGGCATCCCGCACGTGACACGAGCCTGTTGCTCAAACTGAGACACACTGCAAGCATCAAGCGTGTAATGGCCTGAGTTATGAGGCCTCGGAGCAACCTCATTGATGAGCAGTTCTCCATTTGGCAGCTGAAACAATTCGAGACAAAATACCCCGACCCCCTCCAGCCGATCCACTACTTGACGTGCGAGAGCTGCTGCTCGCTGGGCTACAGCTGAGGATCCTGAGGCCGGCACTTTGGTCATTCGAAGAATTCCTTCTTCATGTTCATTCTCAACCAAGGGGTATGTCCTACTCTGTCCATCAACTCCACGAACCACCAGTATCGAGAGTTCACGTTCAAACGGCACCAGGGACTCCACGATCCATCGCATGCCGGGACGAACGGATTCCGATAACGCTCGCTCCACCGCCAGAACATCGGACTTTCGAAGGATTCTCCACTGTCCCTTGCCATCATAACCGGCCGTTGCCATCTTACAGAGGGCGGGATACCCGACCTGTTCGAGGGTGGTCGCCAATTGATCGGGAATGGCCAGGCCGGCGAAATGGGGAACGGGAAATCCCTTGGAGGCCAAGAACCTCTTTTGTTCAAGGCGATCCTGAATCACACTCAGGACATCGCTCGACGGACGAACCGGCCTCTGCTGCTCCAACGCTCGACAGAGCGCCGCTGGAATATTTTCCCATTCATAGGTCACGACGCTGACCAAGTCGGCAAAGCGCTCAAGAATGTGCTGGTCGTTGAATGAAGCGGGAAAACTGTGGGTGGCAACACGATGAGCCGGCGCATCTGGATCTGGGTCCCAGACGGCCACATGATACCCGAGACGGCGTGCTGCCATGGTAAACATGGCGCCCAATTGGCCGCCGCCCAGGACGCCTAGGACAGATTCTGGTTCTATGACCACGGCCTTCACGATCGGCGACTCGGGCGGTTGGGACCTTTCGTTCCCATCACCAGACCCTTCGCCTCAGGAGACTGGAGCACACCGTCCGTCTGTGCCTGGCGGAATGATTTTACACGGGCGGCAATCGTTGGATACCGGCCCGCCAGGATTTGCGCGGCAAGCAAACCGGCATTCTCCGCCCCCCCGATAGCCACCGTGGCGACGGGAATCCCTCTTGGCATTTGCACGATGGAGAGAAGCGAATCAAGCCCCCGAAGATTCTCCGTTGGGATCGGAACCCCGATGACCGGCAGGTGCGTCTTCGCAGCCAGCATCCCGGGAAGATGGGCCGCCCCGCCTGCACCGGCAATAATGACCTCAATCCCTCGACCGGGAGCTTGTTCTGCATAGGCGAATAAGCGATCTGGAGTCCGGTGCGCAGATACGACCGTCAATTCGCTTGGAATCCCGAGATCCGTCAGGATTGTAACGGCCTTTTCTAAGGTCGGAAAATCCGATTTACTTCCGCCCAACACCCCGACCAAGGGTTGCGGACGATCCGTTCCTCGCCGCCGTGATTGTGATCCTCTGCTGAAACGAGGCATCTGTGCGCGGACCCTTCTCCAACAGCTAGCTCTCGACGGAGCTGCCACCTTAGCGATTCTCTGACTGCCGGTCAAGCGCACGGCCTCCCCACCAGAGACTGGCAGGATGGGAGTGAGCTGTTTCGTCAGCCTAGTCAGTCTTGCTGACAAAATTGGATAACGAAAGACACCACATCGACCCGCTTGTGACAAACTATCACCTTCGCTGTCAAATATCAGGCTTTACGTTTAACGAAGAAGGTGGCCGCTTGTGCACGTCGTGAGATATGCAGTTTCTGGAATATGTTGGAGAGGTAATTCTTGATCGTCTTGTCGCTGAGTTGCAGTATGGTCGCAATTTCCTTGTTGGTCAAACCTTCCGCCACCAACGCCAGCACGCGCTCTTCCTGAGGAGAAAGGGATTGTCCCGGCACCGGGCCAGCTTGAGCCGGCCAGACTTTGATCCAATTCAGCGCCCGATGGGTGAGGGCCGGATTGAGAATTGACTGACCATTGAAAACGGCACGTATCGATCGAATTAGCAGGCTGGAGTCAATATTCTTGATAACGTATCCATGTGCGCCGGCTAGCACGGCCGCCAGGGCGGAATTATCATCGGAATAGGATGTGAGAAAGATGATTCGTGTCGTCGGGTGATTGGCAATAATCCTGCGACCGGCGTCGATGCCGGATCCATCCGGGAGTCGAACGTCCATGAGGACGATGTCCGGTAGGAGTCGATCGACCGCCTGCACCGCAGCCATTTTGGTTCCTGCTTCACCGACGACGGTAATGCCCTCATGATTGTGCAAGACGGTTCGCAGGCCGACACGGACCACTTCGTGATCGTCAACCAAGAGCAGACGAATCGGTTTGGTTTTAACCCGCATAATTTACGAAGGCTACGACTGCATCCGCTAAAACGACGCTGCGACAAGCCTGAAGGCGGGTGGGCTTGCGGCATGATCGATCAACATCGTGGTTCAAAAACATGCCTCTTCTCGGTCGCGGCTCCGCGCACCCATCTCGCTTGACGGTCGATGGTTCTTCGAGAATCTTCGGAAATTATGCGGGTTGACGGCGGACAGAGAACGCCTCTTTCGGTAGGTCGAATACGACGCGTGTTCCCTTGTCGATCTTCGAAATGACGGTAAACCGTCCTCCGATCTTCTGCGCGCGGGCAGCCATATTGGTCAGCCCATGACCAATCCCCTTAGCAGTGTCCATGTTGAATCCACGACCGTTGTCACGAATGCTCAACCGGAGACTCTGTTTCAGCACCTTCAGCGATACCGTGGCCTCGCGCGCGCGGCTGTGCCGGATACAATTACTTACCGCTTCTTGGATGACAAGAACCAGGTGCAGGGACTGTTCAGCCGATAGGGCCTGCGCGGCACGATCCTCGATCGCAAGGTGCACACGTGTCGCGTGATGCTGCGTCAGCATTTCCAGCATGTGTTGCAGCGCCGTCGGTAAGTCTTGCCCATTGAGCAAGTCTGATCCCAGCCCCGCGATGAAGTTTCGGATTTCGCGCATGACACGGTTCAATTGATCGATGACTTGATCGATTGATGGGCTCAACGTCTGGCGATTCCTTGGAGACATCATCGATTTGGCCGTTTCAAGGGTGAGGCCCATGGCAAAAAGCGATTGTAAGATCCCATCATGCAAATCTTGACTGATCCGCTCACGTTCCTCGACCGCAGCGCGCAGATCGCGCTCTCGTTGACGGAGCGCTTCTTCCATGCGCTTCCGCTCCGCGATATCGAGCACCAGCACCTGTATCACGGGCGTCCCGTCGAAGGAGCTGGGAATCGCGGTCACGGCCACATCGACTCGTGACCCGTCAAGCCTCACATACTGCTCATCCAACGAAGGAACCGGCTGCCCGTTATCCAGCACCTCGTGTATGCGGTCTTTCACCACGGCGTGAAACTCAGGGGCGATCCGTTCCAAGACCGGCGTGCCGATCAGCTGATTAACGCTCTTCGCTTTGAGAATCCTTTGCATCTCCCGGTTGACGTAGGCAAATCGGCCGCCCTCATTCACGAAGATACCGATCGGGGCGTTGTCTACCAAGGACCGGTAGCGTTCTTCGCTCTGGCGCAGTGATGCCTCCGCGCTCTTGCGCTCTCCGATATCCCGCATGATGACGCAGTTATATTCGCTCCCCTCGTAGCACAGATAGTTGATGGTGACCTCTGTATCCAGGACCCGACCGTTCTTCGACCAAAGCTTCGACTCGAACGTCATGGACCCCTTCTGCTTCAATCCTTTCCAATAGGCCGACCAGAGATTCGAAGGAAGGTTGGGGTCAATGTCGTGCATGGTCATCGTCGTCAGTTCGTCGTGGGTGTATTCCAACATCCTGCAGGCCGCATTGTTGACATTGAGGATCCTGGCATCGTGACCAATCCAGAAAAACCCCTCGACGGCATGGTCGACTGAAAACTGAGTCAATTTGAGGGCTTCTTGCGCCTCACGTAGCGCCGTAATATCTTCATTGAGCACGATAGCGCCGAGCACGACTCCGGCCTCGTCCTGGACCGGAACGCTCGTGTTGCGAATGGTCTTCTTCGTCCCATCGAGGCATTCGAGGTCAAGCGTTTCGTTCAGGGAAGGGACCCCTTTTATCAACGCATGGGTCAAGGCCCAACGATGGAGTTCGCTGGATGTTCCGATCGTCTCCCACCATCCAGCAATATTGTCGGCTGTCTCGATCCGGATCTGTTTGATGCCGGACCAAATTTTCTTGGCGGCGGGATTGGAAAGGACCGGCTTGCCCGATTGATCGGTAAACCAGATACCCACCGGCAGCGCGTCCAGCACAGTGCGCAGCTGGCGTTCACTGCGATGCAGTGCTTCTTCAGCCCGTTTACGTTCCGTGATGTCCTGGACAATCGCGATATGATGAACGGGCATTTCGCCCGGCCGCCACAATGGGGCGACATTCAGGTTGACCCACACAATGCTGCCGTCTTTGCGCACGTAGCGTTTTTCCATCGTGAAGGACAATATTTCGCCGGAGAGGAGGCGTGTCATGCTCTCGAGATCCCGCTCCAAGTCGTCAGGATGAGTGATGTCTCCAAAGGTGGTGGCGAGCATCTCAGCCTCCGTCATTCCCACAATCTCACAATATTGACGGTTGACCTGGACGAATCGGCCCGTGCGTGACTCAATCTGCGCAACTCCCGCTCCGGCCTGTTTGAAGATCGTCCGGTAACGCAGTTCCGCTTCCCGTATGGCTTCCTCTGCCTGCTTGCGGTCGGTGATGTCCATGTGGGTTCCCGCCATGCGAAGCGCCACCCCGGCGTGGTCACGTTCCACCACTCTGCCTCGGGCCAAAATCCAGATCCAATGGCCGGCCTTATGCCGCAGCCTAAACTCAACTTCATAATCCGGTGTCTCGTTTTTCAGATGCGATTCGAGAATGGCTTGGATGGTCGGCTGATCCTCCTGGTGCAACAGAGATCGCCAGGTGTCGACATGAGGCTCCAGCTCGTCCACCGCATGGCCTATCATCGAGCACCAACGCGTATCGAACACGGCTTTCCCGCTGGACACATCCCAATCCCACAACCCAAGGTTGGCACCGGACAGAGCGAGCTCCTGGCGCTGTTCACTTAGTATGAGTTTTTCTTCCGCCTGCTTGCGGTCGGTGATGTCTTGGCATGAGCCGGACATACGACGGACCTCTCCCTGCTCATCCCATATCGCCT
>DATEPD010000426.1:0-7841 GCA_035273365.1 Nitrospiraceae bacterium
ATCAAATCCATCCATCTCGACGAGCAATTGATTGAGGGTCTGTTCACGCTCGTCATGACCTCCGCCCAACCCTGCACCACGAAGCCGCCCAACCGCATCAATTTCGTCGATGAAAATAATACAGGGAGCATGCTTCTTGCCCTGCTCGAAGAGGTCGCGGACACGAGATGCTCCCACACCGACAAACATTTCCACAAAATCCGATCCGCTGATGCTGAAGAACGGCACCGCCGCTTCACCGGCAATGGCCTTGGCCAGCAGCGTCTTCCCTGTACCGGGGGGACCGACGATCAAGACACCCTTGGGAATGCGGCCGCCGAGCTTTTGGAACTTACGAGGATCTTTGAGAAACTCGATGATCTCGAGCACTTCGTCCTTGGCTTCATCAATTCCTGCGACATCGGAGAACAACACCTTCTTACGCTCTTCCGTCAACAGACGAGCGCGGCTTTTCCCGAATGAGAGAGCCTTATTGCCCCCCATCTGCATTTGCCGCATCAAGAAGAACCACAGACCCAGGAACAGTACGAACGGTCCCCATGTCACTAGGAATGTGATGTACCAAGGACTTTCATCCGGTGGCTTCGCTTCAATCTGTACGCCACGATCCCGCAAGACCTGCACCAATTCAGGATACTCCACGGAGTAGGTTCGGATACGGGTCTTGTCTTTCAGGACGGCGCTGATGTGGCTGGCTTTGATAATGACCCGCTCAACCTCTCCCTTGTCGAGTTTGGTCATGAATTCACTAAAAATCACATCTTCCTCGGGCTCATGGTGCGGGACGCTGAACAAATTGAAGAGCAAAATCATGAAGAGGCCGACAACGACCCAGAAAAGTATATTCTTTGTCCTGGAATTCATCCAGATCTCCTTGTGGATGGCACGCACACAGTCAGACACCCCGTCAGCGTGAGTGATATTACCACAGGCGCATTCATTCTGACAACCGTATGACCGGGAACCTTACTCTTGATCTCTCTCCATATCCAAGACGGCCAGATAGGGAAGGTTGCGGTACTTCTGTTGGTAATCGAGTCCATACCCAACCACGTACCTATTCGGAATCTTGAATCCCACATAGTCGATGGCAACATTGATGGTCCGACGATCTGGCTTGCTCAGCAATGTGCAGATTTTTATCGATCGAGGTTTCTTTTTCCCAAGAGCTTTGAGCAAATATTGGGCTGTCAGCCCAGAATCAACGATGTCTTCCACTAATAAGACGTGTTTGCCTTTGATGTCCTCTGTCAGCTCCGTCACCATTTTCACTTTGCCGGATGTGTTTGCCAGAGATCCGTCACTCGTCACCATAAGAAAATCCACCCGCATGGGAATTCTGATTGCCCGAGCTAAATCGGCATAGAAGGCATAGGCTCCCTTCAGTACCCCCACTAAGACGAAATCCTTTCCTGTATAATCGGTCGTGATCTGTTTGCCCAGCTCACGAATCCTGGCACGCATTTCTTCCTGCGTCACAATCGGCCGACCGAAGATCCGTTCCATGCTCTCCTACTCCTTCTCTGAAGCCCTATTGCTCACCGAAACGACGAGACAGCGGCTCGTCCCACGGCTGACGACGAACCGCTCATCTTGGCGCATGCCCACGACCCAAAGAATTCCTTCCGGCGCCACTAACAATGGAATCGTGTCTCGTTGTTGCCGAGCGATCTTCATGTCGGTAAAGTAATCTTGCAGTTTCTTACTTCTTCCCTTCATCCCCTCAGGCGAAAATCGATCGCCGGCTTGCCAGGGCCGAACGAAAAGAGGCTCTGAATACTGGTCGGCATCGAACAAAACCCGTTGTGTGGACGGGGCCGTATTTCCCTGCTCAGCGTCACAACGAGTCATATGTTCTACATGAATTTGTTGACCTGTTCTAGCCCAATAGACCGTCGAAGGAACTGAAACACGCACGCACTCGCTTTTCCTGAGCTTTGAGCCAATCTCACCCGTGTGAGTTCCTCGCACTGAGCTCAATCGCACCGACTCCTCACCCAGGGTCACGAGGGCTTGTTTCAGAGACAGCCGGGTCCCACTCTTTCCCTTGAGAAGGACACGTCGGACTGACTCTACCACGCGGAGGCTGCTGGCACGCCTCTCTTCGTCATAATTCCGGAGGACCGCCCGTACGAGACGCCGCTGGAGCGCAACCGGCAACACCCCGAAAGCTTGGCGATTCATTCGTTGTACGTCTCCAGAATCCTGGCTCACGAGTGTGCGCATCAGATCACTTGTCATTGTTTCCAGATATTGTTCTTCTTCGCGCAAGACGTCTGCCTGTCGCTGCAACACACGGACCGCAGTCGGCGCCAACTGCGTGATGACTGGAAGGAGTTCTTTCCTGATCCGATTGCGATGATAGAGCGGCTTGTCATTGCTCGAATCATGACGAGAGGTCAGCCCTTCATGGTCCAAGTATGCCAATACTTCCTCACTGGTGGAGGCTAGGAGCGGACGAATAATTCTGTCTTCACGTGCGTAAGACATCCCTGCCAATCCGGCCATGCCCGCCCCTCGCAACATCCACATGAGCACCGTTTCCGCCTGGTCGTTGGCGGTATGACCGACCGCAATGTAGTCGGCTCCAACCTCGTGCGCCAGTTGTTTCATGAAGTCATAGCGCGCATCGCGGGCCGCGGCTTGAAGCGATGAACGCTGTCGTCGTCGAACAAGCTTGGGTCGATGAATGACAAGAGACAGATTCCGTTCTTGGCAGAAGGTTTTGACAAACAATTCATCCCCGTCCGACTCCGCTCCACGCAATCCATAGTTGCAATGGACCACTGTGAGCGTGAGCCGCCAAGGCCCGGCCAGGCGATGGAGGAGGGACAACAACGTGATCGAGTCAGGCCCACCCGACACCGCGACAAGTAGATGCTGACCGGGAAAGAATAATTGTTGCTGCCGCACTGTCCGAACAAGCTGGGCCAATAGTGCAGGTCGTGTGGCGGACCTGGAAGACGGTCTCAGAACTGTCGTTTCACCAGACATGGTTACTGAACTCCCTGCTGAGTACGCCGCAAAATGATACGCGCCTGCTCCACATCATGGACAATTTGCTTCGACAATTCAGTGGCAGATGCAAAGGTGTGATCGCCGCGTACCCGTGCGACAAACTGCACGGAGATCTCCTGACCATAGAGATCACTGGTTTGATCCAAAAGATTGACTTCGATCAGCCGCTCGCCTGCTCCAAAAGTCGGTCTGGTCCCAACATAGGCGATCGCATCATAGGTCTGAGTACCGTGGACCGTCCGTGCGGCATAGACTCCATCGGGTGGCACGACACGATCAGCCGGTACTCGCAGATTGGCCGTAGGCCAGCCCATCGCCTGTCCCTGTTGCATCCCGTGCACCACAGTACCTCGAATTCCATAGACGCGTCCGAGTAACGTCGCCGCCCGCTCCATATTCCCTGCTTGAATCAGCTGTCGAATCCTGGTTGAACTCACCACATCCCCATCAATTATCACGGGTGTCACGGGATGCACGAGGAAGCCGTACTGTCCGCCGAGACGCATGAGGTCGTCGATACCTCCTGCCCGGCCCTTCCCAAACGCAAAATGATTGCCCACGTAGAGTTCAGATAAACCGAGAGCTCGATGGAGGATGTTTTCGGTAAATTGATCCGGGCTCATCGCCGCGAAGGCGGGAGTAAAACCCAAGAAGACGACTTCATCAATTCCCGCAGCTTCGAGATGCTCAAGCTTTTCCTCCGGACTGGTGAGAAAACGAAGATCAACGTGGGGTGCAAGGATTCTTACCGGATGAGGTTCGAAGGTCAACACAAGCGAAGTCCCCTGTGCCTTCCGGGCTGTCTCAACCACCATCTGTAATAGCGCTCGATGGCCCAGGTGGTGGCCGTCGAAATTGCCGATCGTGGCGACCGGATAAGCACGTGGACATTCGTCGGACAGCCCACGTGTCACTTTCAGCATGGTCGTCAGCGGAGGAGACGCGCTGCGTCTTTGGCAAAGTAGGTCAGAATGAGATCTGCGCCGGCCCGCTTAATCGAAAGCAACGATTCCATCATGGCTCGTGATTCATCCATCCAACCGGCTTTGGATGCCGCCTTGATCATGCTGTATTCCCCACTCACTTGATAGGCCGCCACCGGCAACAACATTTGGGCTTTGGCTGCGGCAATGATATCGAGATAGGGCAGTGCCGGTTTCACCATGATAATGTCAGCTCCTTCTTCGACATCAAGGGCAATCTCGCGAAGCGCTTCCCGGCGGTTGGCCGGGTCCATTTGATACGATTGGCGATCTCCAAATTGGGGGCTCGAAAATGCCGCTTCCCGAAACGGCGCATAAAAGCATGAGGCGAATTTCGCGGCATAGGCCATGATCGGCAGCTCTGGAAATCCAGCCTGATCCAGTTCCGTGCGGATTGCTGCCACCCGCCCATCCATCATATCAGACGGTGCCACCATGTCGGCCCCGGCTTGTGCATGGGTTTTAGCCATCGCACAGAGACACTCCAATGTCTCATCGTTCAGAATGCGCCCGTCCTTGACGATCCCACAATGGCCGTGATCGGTATATTCGTCTATGCAGACGTCGGTCACAACCATCAGCCCTGGCACCTGACCCTTCACGGCTTTAACTGCCCGTTGCACGATGCCATTCGGATCGAACCCCGAACTCCCCCGATCATCTTTCCGGTCAGGAATCCCAAAGAGGATGATGGCGGGAATCCCCAAGGCCGCAATCTCACCGGCTTCTTTCACTAAGAGATCAATAGAGAGTCTGAACTGGCCCGGCATTGAGGTGATCTCCTCTCGCCGATCTTGCCCTTCGACGACAAACAACGGATAGATAAAGTCGGACGGGACAAGGCGGGTTTCCCGTACCATGCAACGAAATGCCTCATGCTGCCGCAGCCGCCGCAGTCGCTGAATTGGGAAAGCCATCGGATCACTTCCTCGGAAGATTCGTCAAGAACACCACAAGGTCACGCACAGAAATCATGCCGACTAATTTACCATCCTGAGTCACGCCGAGATGCCGGATATGAGTTCGCGCCATCAGATCGTTGGCATCTAACAGTGACTTATTCTCCTCGATCGCCAAGATTGGAGCCGACATAACTTGTTCGACCGTTGTCTTTATGGTGTCAGCCCCAGCCGCAACCACCCGCCGAACCATATCGGTATCCGTGAGGATACCGATAATCTCTTTCCCATTCGTTACGAACAGGCTGCCAATGCCACGATCGCGCATGATACGTGCCGCCGTCTGTGTCTCCGTATCCCGTTCAACCGTTACAAACTTTTCCCTCGGAATCATGAACGACTTGACTGAAACCATGTTATGCCCTCCCTTTGCTAATTTACTCCTTCACCCAGCCGTCTGCGTTAGCCTCTCCGCGCATCAAATGAATTCACGCCACTTCCTTGAAGTGCCTCACGATCGCTTCTGCGAGCGCTGGCACCGTATTCTCAGCCGGCATGACCGTGACCGTCAACCCATACTCCTCCGCTGTGCGTGCCGTAATGGGCCCAATGCAGGCAAGGACCACCCGGGCGACGAGTGGTCTCACTGCATCCCGCCCCCCAAACACTTCCACGAAATTACGGACGGTGGAGGAACTCGTGAATGTCGCTGCCGCCACCTGCCCTTCGTAAAATTGTTTGGTCAAGGACACAACATCCACCACCGGAGCAATCGTACGATAAACAGGAATCACATCGACGGTTGCCCCTAATTCCCGCAACTGTTCCGGCAAGATTTCGCGAGCGACTTCGGCGCGTGGGATCAGTATGCGGCTTCCACGGACTCCCGCATGGGTCAATGCGGCAATCACTCCCTCCGCCTGATACTGGGTTGGAATGAGGTCCGGAGTCAGCCCATAGGTTTCCAATTCCTGCGCAGTCCTTGGTCCAATCGCGCACAGGCGCAGGCTCGCTAACGCTCGTGCATCCTTCCCCGCCACATGAAGGCGCTCCATAAAGGGCTTCACCCCGTTTACACTGGTAAAGATCAGCCAGTGATAGGCAGTGAGACGAGTCATCGCGTCGTCAATGGCCTGCCAACTTGCAGGAGGTACGATCTGAATCGTCGGGACTTCAACCGGCTCTGCACCATAAGCCGCCAGTAGCTGGGAAAATTCAGCCGCCTGCTTCTGTGGGCGGGTGAGCACAATCCGCTTCCCAAATAGCGGTTTTGTCTCATACCAATTCAACTGTCTTCGCAATCGAACAACCTCACCTACGACAATCGCCGTCGGTGGTTCGAGATGTGCGGCTTCCGTCTTCGCGACAATATCACCTAGGGTGCCCACGATGGTCTGTTGATCAGCTTTGGTCCCCCAACGGATCGCCGCAACCGGCGTGTCAGACGACCGCCCCTCCGACAGCAACTGCCTGACGATCGACGGAAGATTTTTCATACCCATCATGAACACGAGCGTCCCTGATGTACTGGCCAACTTCGGCCATTCCAACTGCGTTCCCGGCTTGGTGGGATCTTCATGACCGGCCACAAACGTGACCGTGGAGGCTAACGTCCGATGGGTCACCGGAATCCCCGCATAGGCAGGAACCGCGACAGCTGCCGTCACACCAGGCACAACCTCGAAGTCGATCCCTCCAGCGGACACGGCCTCTGCCTCTTCTCCACCCCGTCCGAAGACGAATGGGTCGCCCCCTTTGAGCCGAACCACGACGTTCCCCTCTATGGCCCGTTCAATGAGCAGCCGATTGATTTCGGCTTGGTCTTGATACTGCCCACGTCCCCGCCGACCGACATAGATGCGCTCTGCCGTGGCCGGAGCATACTGCAGTAAGAGCGGATTGGCGAGGTAATCGTACAGAACGACATCCGCCTGCTCCAGGCATTCCTTTCCTTTCAGCGTCAAGAGGCCAGGATCGCCTGGTCCTGCTCCCACTAAATAGACCTTTCCCGGTCTTCTCGGTTTCGTCATGTGGTTCCGTAGATCGCCTGAAGAATTCGATCACCACCGCGTGCGAGCAGCCGTTCCGCAAGTTGAATACCGATCGATTCCGGATCCTCAACGGTTCCTTCAACGGTATCGCGAATGAGCTCTTTGCCGTCCACGCTGGATACCAATCCCTCCAGTCTCACCCCTGTCCCAACCATTGTTGCATGAGCGGCAATCGGAACCTGACAGCCTCCTTGAAGTCGATGGAGTAACGCACGTTCGGCAAGAACGACCGTCCTGGTCGGAGCATGATCCAGCCCTCTCAACAAAGAATAGATAAAGAGATCGCCACGCCGTCCCTCGATACCTAACGCCCCCTGGCCAATGGCCGGCAAACTAATCTCCGGCGCAAGATATTCCGTAATTTCATGCGCCCATGCTAGTCGCCGGAGTCCCGCGGCGGCCAACACGATGGCGTCGAACTGTCCCTCTCGTAATTTCTTGAGGCGGGTATCCAAGTTCCCACGCAACATGGCAATTGTGAGGTCGGTCCTGGCATGCAGGAGTTGTGATTGGCGGCGAAGACTGCTGGTCCCGATTCGGGCCCCATGAGGAAGATCCATAAACGACCGCCCTTCACGACTAATCAGAGCATCCCGGGGGTCCTCTCGTGGCGGCATACAGAGAATGGCCAATCCCTCGGGCAACTCCGTGGGCACATCTTTCATACTATGCACTGCCAGATCGATTTCGCCGCTCAATAGGGCTTCCTCGATCTCCTTCACGAACAGTCCTTTCCCGCCAATTTGGGCCAGCGGGACGTCCAGAATCTTGTCTCCCGATGTTTGGATCCTCCGCAACGTGACCGTCACATGCGGAACCAGTGCGTGTAACTGTCTCTGCACCCACTCGCTCTGCTGCAGCGCCAATTTACTTCCGCGCGTTCCAAGCAC
>DATEPD010000427.1:0-2813 GCA_035273365.1 Nitrospiraceae bacterium
ATGGATACTCGTTTGAGCAAACGCTTTCGAGACCGAGGGAAGATGCATGCATGGAACTTTCGTATGCGCAACTACCCTGTTGGCCCGGTTTTTCCCGACCATAATGGACAAAATAGGCAATGACTGAGTGATCGAAGTGGACTCGCAGTCTGTGCCGCTGCCGTGGTGAAAGTAGCGGAAGAATCAATAGACCGCTGATTGCAGGGGGGTGGGAGGTGGGCTGCTCTGACGAGAGAAACTAGATGATCCGATGCCGGTCTTCTTTGGGCATCAGTCCCACAAAGGCGACTGCCCGCTGAATGGCTCGGTGCAAATCTTCACCCGATGTGAACCTTTTAGGGAGCCACGCATACGCACCATTTTTAGTGACTAATTCGCCCAATCCCCTAAATTCGAGATTGGTGAGTACAATCACAGCGACGCGCGGCCTCTTAGCGATTGGAATTAAATCCGTTAACACCACAATGCCAGACTCACCGGGCAAGTCGATATCGAGCACCACACAATCAATCCGTGGAGATTGCCGATAGAGCCCACGCCCTGACTCCCCACTGGTGGTCTCAAGTATGAGGTAGTCAGAGGAACATCGCTTCAGCTCCTCTACATAAAACGCCCGGTCGGTATCGTTCGCATCAATCAGGAGGACTGAAGTACCTGGAGGCTCGGGGGTCGTGAGTGGCATCACCGGTGTTCCCAGTGGTTGGGGGGGTGAAGTAAATCAGGAATTATATTGGGGAGTCAATACGGAAAGTTCCAAGCTGAAGCCGTCTAATTTCTGTGATTCACGATTATGTCAGGCCTCGAATCACTGACATGGCGGGTACGCTTAGTAATGAGCATGAATTTCGCCGAGATCCTTCACGGAAAATCATAAAGGAACACAACTTCACCGATGATTGGATTTCAATAAACCCTACTGCATCTTCAGCATGGAACCCACGGACGGCACCCCCTTCGAGGTGACAATCCATAACATGTAATACCCTGGCGGAGCCAGGTTTGCAGAACCTGGGGCTTGGACGGTCAACCCATTTGCATCCTGTTGAAACGTGAGCGGGACATAGCGTTGGTTTTGATCGAACGCATGGGTCACCGCACCCAAACGAACCAGTGCAACAGAAGCAATCTCTAAAGCATCGGGCGTTGTAACGATAAAGTGTGTGGCATACTGGATAGTCCCCGGTGCTGAATTGATCGTGGGACGTGCGCCTTTAAACAAGTACGGTGGTGAATAGATCTCCGCACTAAGTTGATCAGTTGGCACAGTGCTGTCAGATGTGCGACCGCCCCCCGCAACTAGCACTCGACCGTCGGGCAGCAAAAGAGCGGTTGAGTGATAGAGCCGAGGAGTCACCATAATTGCCAGTTTGAGTGACGAGGCATAAAGGCTTTGCTAGCCTGAGTTGAGTGGGAATGATCCCACGCAAAACCAGGAGGGTCCCATGACGAAGTTAGGTGCCGCACTACCAAATTGGAGGGCGCATTGGATTACATCATAGATCCCCAGGTCCGCACGTTGATCGATGTCGCGCAACAGGCTATTGAGGCGGCCAAGCATTTGATGGAGCAGACGCCGCAGGACGTGGATGAAACGAAGGTGGTCTGTATTGAAGAATATCAACGGGCAGCATGATAGCCGAGGGGGCATTCCCAACCTCACCGCAACGGTTGAAACAGCACGGACTATCCGCCCCGATTCATCGGATTCGCCGGGTCGTGCCTTGCTCTAATCGCACTCCTTGAACTTGGTTTCCTGACAGCGCCGCGCCAACTCCTGGGCTGTCCTGATCTGCGCAGCGGTCATGCGTGATGCCACATGGTCTTGAAGCTTTTTCGCGACCCTCGCATCTTCGCCGCTCAATACGGCAACAGCGATGGTGTACCACATATAGGCAAGGACATTGTCTTGCGGGGCGCCCTGCCCCTTCTCATACAGCAACCCCAGATTTAACGGCGCCTCTTCGTCTCCCTGTGCAGCCGCTCGTCGCCACTCCTTCACCGCTTCCCGTGCGTCCTTCGGAGCAGCCTGTCCCATGTAATAGAACCGACCCAGGTTGCTTTGGGCAAATGCGTCGCTGCTCTGTTCACCAGAGGGATGGACGAGTATCACCGCTTGTGAATAGATTCCAGGCTTATACGTAGGCTTATACGTAGATATTGCCTTCTCACTGTGATCTGCTGCCACACTTGATGCACACGCCAGAACTAAGGAGACCATGACAAGAAAATACCGCATCATTCACCTACCTCTGAGCAGTTGCCTACATCAGAAACCACACAGCATCATGAACCCATTACTTTCGTTTCCGCCACTCCCACGGCGGGACCGGCGCAGGATCAAGCCACAAGCCATTTCGCGCCTAGAGAGTTTCCTAGTTCCACAAACGGCTGCCCGCTCTTACTAATGTGGCTCAGGGAGGCAATCAGAATCCTCTCGGTTATTGCCGGTTGCCTCTATGGTGGAGTGGGCTGGCCCAGGCCGTCCCGATTGATTTGACGGCTTTCAAGGGACTGGAGCGCCAACCAAGTTGCCGGCGAACATGGCCAGCATGGACGCGATAATGCGGCGTTCCACCAGGCGATTGGCTCGCCTCAGGATGAGAGCTTCACGACGGGATTGCGCGGTCTGCCGCCCTCGACGATTCGGGGAGCGGCACTCGATAGCCCGATCACAGTTCCAAACAGCACCTCTCAAGCTGTGCCTGTGCCCGAACCCTCCTTACTCTTGCAACTCGGTTTATGTCTGGTCGGCATCTGGTTATGGCGCTTCCGGAAGAGCCAAGTGCAATAGCTATGTGAATGAAGGGCCGACC
>DATEPD010000428.1:0-7379 GCA_035273365.1 Nitrospiraceae bacterium
CGGGTCACTGAACAACCGGCTTTGGAACCCACTGATTGGATGTAATAGACTTAAACAGTCTCTCGCTCCTCATGAATCCTATTTCCGATCGAACTAGGTTTCAGCCCTCACACGAGAGAGCCCCCGGGATTAACACTATTCTTTGTTCAGACAACCATTCGAAAAATGTACCTCCCGCGACGAGACGTATGTACTAGGACTAGGTAAGAACGACGGTCGCAATTTCGGTACGGTCGGTATGATCTGCCGCCTGCATCCCCGTCAAGCCTCGCGCACGTTGCCGGATCCAGATATCACCAGGAGACAGCCGAGGGGAATAGCCCAGTAGAGGATCCGATTTTCCCCACGCTGAAGGGAGAGACTCGGTCACCCCTGAGGGGGCATCTGCGAGACCGAGATTGAGGACGGCGGATTTGGTTTCCATGGCCTCAGAAGAGAGCAGCGCCGCATGCCGGTGTTCACCGACCACCTGAACTCGTACCACGGATAGGCCCCCCTCCATCATTCCCAATCGAGCCGCCGCGCCACGGGAAAGATCGAGGATCCGGCTGTTGACATAGGGACCCCGGTCGGTGATTCGTACGTGGAGATGCTTCCCGTTCGCCAAATTCACGACTCGGACTACGGTGCCGAGGGGGAGGGTCCGATGGGCCGCGGTCAAAGCCTCCATATTGAACAGCTCACCGTTGGCCGTTTGCTTCCCATGAAACGACTTGCCATACCAGGAGGCTACTCCGCGATCCTCAATTCCTACGTCCAATTGGGACGCCCCCTTAGGAACCCACGAACAGCCACCCAGGAGCACCCCCAGACTGAGACCCATTGCCCATAACAGCTGCCGGCTGCTTCCAAACGATTGATTAATCACAGAACACCTCTTGTTCCTGGTTGAACCTACGGTCATACAGGATCCTGGCCTGCGTTCTCTCACAGTACGGCCCGACCGATAGTTCAACAATCCCCAGATCGTAGCCCTAACCCCTACCTTTGAGTGAAGGGAATAGGAGAGACAGATAAAGAACTGTTCAACAACGAACCAGCAATTTTGGCTGGCAACCTAGATGACTCTATCTATGTATAGAAGAAAATACTTGTGCCAGTCAACCCATGGTATTCACGAGGGGGGATTGGTGGAGAGCCATGCGTGAAACAGTTAGCAGCCTTTTGTTTTGAAGATCCTTCTGAAACCTCGAGCTGCTCCGCCCCCGTATAGTCATGGGTGGCCTGAGGTGGGGGACCATTGAAGAGGCGGGGCTATTGAACCTGAATGACCCGGGCAAACACCCCGTCCTTCTTTTTAATGTAGGTCAGCCAAACCGCTGCACCCACATTGATGGTCTGAAGCGTGATTCGCTTCCCCTTTCGTACAATCTTGGTTTGGGCCGTCACTTTGGCCCCCACAGTCATATCGTCATGCGTGCTCAACGGGGTTTTGATCACAATTATATGGGGAGTTTGGTCGAGGTTTACTGCGACGACTTGTCCATGGACCCGATAGGTCCGTCCCTCGGCTGCCTCACTGTCAGTTGGAATACAGGGAAGCATAATGAATGCAACAATTGCGAATGCTGCCCCCCACGCTTGACGCACCCTAGTCATCGAGTGATCCCCTCTGGCAGGTTGGTCTATGCGCGAGCGGGACTCTAGCAGGATGGGGAAAACGTGTAAAGTTGCAGCCGGTCGGAACACGATATTGACTGGCCCAATCCGACTGAGTAAGATGCCGGCGTGTTGCCTGGTAGGGTCCAACGACCAACCCACCGGCAATTCTCCCCAACTCAATCGATCCAATCACCACATATGATAGAAGTTCAACAGATGACGAAGCGGTATGGACAACATACCGCTCTCGATCACGTCAATTTCTCCGTCGCCAAAGGCGAGGTATTGGCATTCCTGGGCCCAAATGGGGCAGGTAAAACCACCACCATGCGCATCCTAACCTGCTTTATGCCGGCTACTGAGGGTATTGCACGGGTGGCGGGATTCGATTGCGCAGATCAGCCGATGGAAGTGAAACGTCGGATTGGTTATTTGCCGGAGACTCCGCCGGTCTATCAGGAATTGACGGTCACAGAGTATCTTCAGTTCGCAGGCCGCCTCCGTGGTCTGGGCGGAAACATTCTCATCTCATCCATGCAACGCGAAATCGAACGACTCGGTCTTGGCACGGTACAACACCGGCTCATCGGGAATCTGTCGCGTGGATATCGCCAACGCGTGGGGCTGGCCCAAGCGCTGCTGCACGATCCCCAGGTCTTAATTTTGGATGAACCGACCGTTGGGCTCGATCCGAAACAGATCATCGAGATTCGAGAGTTGATCAAGAATCTGGCCGGGTCCCATTCCGTCATCCTGAGCACCCACATTCTTCCCGAAGCGACCGCTGTCTGCCAACGTGTGGTGATCATCAGCGGCGGGCGCATTGTGGCCGAAGACACGCCCGAGCAACTCTCGGCGCGTCTCCGCCAATCCGAAAAGATTTCGCTCACCCTCAAATCACCCGCTGCAGACACTGAGAGTCGCCTGAAGGCGGTCCAGGGGGTCCAGAACGTTTTTTCGAGCGGGGTTTCCGGTACGTTTCTCCTGGAATGCGAACTGGGACGGGATGTGCGGGAGGAAGTCGCTCGCCTGGCGGTCGCCAGCGGATGGGGGTTGCTCGAACTGAAAGCCATTTCTATGACGTTGGAAGACGTATTTCTCCAATTGACTAGACACGAGGAGGGCCTTGCGCCTGACGCCGTGGTCACCTCAGCAGAACCGGCAGGTCAGCCAGCATGACACCAGTTCAAGCGATCATCGCAAAAGAGCTTCGTTCGTACTTCGTCTCACCCATAGTGTATGCCGTGGGATCCGTGTTTCTCCTGATCGTGGGACTGCTCGCCTATCTCTATGTGGTCTTTGCCGGAGCCCAGGCGATTCAGCTGACGCAAATGCAGGGAAGCGCCCAGCTCAACCTGAACGATCTGGTCTTCCGGAATCTGTTTGCCAGCACACGATTCATTTTGCTGATTATCCTGCCGATCTTGACGATGAGGTTATTCGCCGAAGAGCGCAAACTCCGCACCTTTGAATTCCTGCTGACCTCTCCGATCCGCATCAACGAAATCGTCGTCGGCAAATTCATGAGCGTCTTCATTGTGTTTCTGGGTTTGCTCGGATTGACCGGTTTCATGCCGCTCATCCTTGCCCTCTTCAGTGATTTCGAGTGGTATCCCGTGCTGACTGGCTACCTTGGACTTGTTCTACTCGGCGCCCTCTTCCTGTCCGTCGGCGTGCTGGCCTCTGCTATGACCGAAAACCAGATCGTCGCGGCTTTTGTCAGCATTGGCCTGTTACTGGTCCTATGGCTCCTTGCCGGCCTGGGCTCACTGCTTGGTGATACGGCTCTCGGACAGGCCGTTTCCTATCTGTCATTCATGGAACACTACGACCATTTAGTGCGCGGGCTGGTCGATACGAAAGACCTCGTGTATTTTTTTAGCGGTCTTGTATTGATGCTCTTCTTGGCTCACCGAGTTGTGGACTCGGCACGGTGGAAATGAACCTCAAGACGATTCCACTTGGCGCGACTGGTGTGGTTCTGGCCGTGGCCGGAGCGATCGGATATAGCCTCGCTCCGGAGAAACTCTGGCTGGTCACCCTTCTGGAAGGATCGGCACTTCTCTGCCTCATACTCTTTGCCGTCGTCCATTTCATCAGTCTAAAAGACTTCTCCACCAGGCGCTCTACGCGCATGGGTGCCAATAGCCTGCTGATGATCCTGCTCTTGGTCGGCATTCTCGTGATCGTCAACTTTCTCGCCGCGCGCCACTCTATTCGTTGGGATCTGTCTGAGAACCAGAATTTCTCCCTCGCTCCGCAGACGCATCGCGTGCTGCGGAATCTCCCGCACGAGGTGCTCATCACCGTGTTCACCAGAGAAAAAGACCCCGGTTACCAAGCCTACAAAGAACGGCTCGATAGTTATCGGCAAGCCAGCCAGAAGATTTCTGTGGAGTTCGTCGATCCGGAACGGCAGCCGAAAATCGCTCAAAACTACGGCATTTCCAGAACCGATACCGCCGTGTTTGAAAGCGCAGGCCGCATTGTGCGGATCACCGCTCCCTCGGAGGCGGAACTGACAGGGGCGTTGATCCGCGTGTCTCAGGACCGCAAGAAAGGTGTGCTTTTTCTCGAAGGGCACGGTGAGCCAAGTCTCGACGATCGGGAGCGAACCGGACTGTCTGCGGCAAAAGAAATCTTGATCAAGCAGGGCTACGATGTCGGTACCCTCAGTTTGCTCAAAGAGGAAGGTGTGCCGGATCACACCGCCATCCTCGTCGTGGCTGGGCCCCGGCGTCCGGTGACCACCGATGAACAAGAACGGATTCACAGGTATGTAGAAAAGGGCGGCCATCTTCTGCTGCTCATCGACCCGGATACGCAAGCCGACCTGAACCCTCTACTCAAGAAGTGGGGGCTGGGAGTCGGCCCCGGAGCTTTGGTCGATTTGCAAGATCGATTAGCCCAAGGCGATCTGACATCCCTGCTCGTCCGTACATTCACAGAACATGAGATTACGCAGGACCTCTCCGCCGCCGTGCTGTTTCCTCTTGCGCGGCATATCACCTTCGATGAACAGATAGGCAATGCATGGGACTATGTGCCGCTCGCCAGAACGTCACCGAATAGCTGGGCGGAAACAGATCTGAGAGGCCGCGTCGTGAACCTCAATGAACAGGAAGACGTGAAGGGTCCCCTGCCGATGGCTGCAGCCCTCACGCCCAAGACCGCACCGGAAGAAGGCAAGCCTCGGCCCGCGGTTGTGGTTATCGGCAATTCTACGTTTGCGACCAATGCCTTCGTGAACTTTCCCGGCAACAGTGACTTCTTCCTCCACACGGCTGCTTGGCTGGCTGAAGAACGGAACATGATGGCGATCGTCCCCAGGGATTCCGCACTTCGCCTGTTTACTCCAAACCCCCTACAGGACCGAGCGCTCCTCTATCTCCAAGTCATCCTTCTGCCGGCCACCATGTTGTTCTCCGGCATCATGGTTTGGCGCAAACGCCGACGCCTGTAGACCGATGCGTTACTGGCCTACACTCGTCATGGTGTTCGTACTGGCTGGCCTTGGCTTCTACCTCTATGCCGTCGAACTACCTCAGAAGGAGTCGCAGGAGCGACAGGACACCGCCGACAAAAAGGTGTTGCTCTTCGATCAGGACACTCTCTCAGGGCTCACCATTAAGACCGAACGCCATGAGATGATCTTCGCTCGAGTCCCAGAAAAGGGATGGATGTTGACGGCGCCTCTGAGTACTGAGGCCGATCAGCGGGAAGTACAGAATCTGATCCGAGCCTTGGTGACTGGTACCGTGGTCCGTGTCGTTGAGAACCACCCGACCAATTTGACCCCCTTTGGACTCGACAACCCCGTGATGACCATCAGCCTCATAGCCGGCGCCGCACGGGAGACCTTCTCCATCGGTGATAGCGGTCCTCTCTCATCCACGCTGTATGTCCTTCGTGAATCGGATCGCAAGGTCTTGCTCACCAATTTGGCCCCCAAAGACTTCGTGAATAAGACGGTGATGACGTATCGACGCAAGGACATCTTGCATATGGCACAAGGCGACGTCGAACGGATCCGCCTCACCTATCCGACTACGGAAATTGTGCTCTATCAAGGGCAGGAAAAACCCAAGAGCAAATGGAAGATTCGTTACCCGATCGAAGCCGAAGCCGATCAAACGGAAGTCCGCGCTCTGCTCTTCAGGCTCGAAGACCTCAAAGCGCAGAGCATCGTCGATCCGGGGCCCGAACGCGACGCGCTGGCCAAAACACTGACGGCCCCAAAAGTGAAAATCATGATCCATACCACCGAAGGTGATCAGACCGTCAAATTGTACCAACCGGATGAGGCTAGCGGCGCAGCCATCGCGGAAACGACCTCCGATGGCCCGCTGTTTCGCATCCCGTCCACGACAATCAAGGATCTGACTAAAGAATTATTTACGTTCCAAGACAAGCGGCTGCTCGGCATCGACTACACCGATATCGCCATCCTTTCCATTAAAACGTCAACCGAACAGTACGTCCTAATCAACCAACAGAATGAGTGGGTCCTCGAAGATCAGCCGACCGAAAAATTGGACCAACAGGCCATCGACTTGTTTGTCAGCCGTGTCGCCAATGTCCCGGCCGAAGAACGCGTAGTCAAACAGGCCGGGCCATTGGCGCCGTATGGCCTCGTGACACCGGCTGCCGAGTTTATTGCCACGGGAAGGGACGGGAAGATTGCAGGGAAACTTTCAATCGGGAGTCATGCCGACGGATTGGCCTATGCCATGGGGCAGCGGATCTCAGGTATATTCCAGATTCGAGCCGACCTGCTCACGCAGATTCCTGCAAAGAACGATCTCTTGGCTGTCAAGACGGGTCAGTCGCCCGCCTCACGCTAATAAGCTGAGGAACGCGTTACCATCCACCTTTCGCTGAGAAGACGTCAGCATCCTCTTCAATTTCATCACTTAGGTTTCTCAGACTCAAACCGATAGAGACGTAGAGTATCGAACACCTATAGAGATATAGGTTGATCGGCTCAACCGGTTCGGTATCAACCCGAGTCCGGGAGGTTTTCATGGATACACAGTCACAGACCCATCCATCCCTCGCAAAAACAATTCTGGTCGTTGACGACGATCCGTCCATGCGGTTGATCTGTGTCAAAACACTCCGTGCGGAAGGGTTTACGGTCCTCGAGGCAGAAGGCAGTTCAGAATCCTTGCAGATCTTGGCCACCCATCAGGAGCCAATCGACCTGCTGTTGACCGATCTCATGCTGCCTCCGCCTGGTTTTCAGATGGCCTCCACCAATAATCCGTATCCGAGGGTCCATGGTCATGAAGTCATTCAACATGCATTGGCCATGAAGAAGATATTTCGCGTGATCCTAATGTCGAGTCTTTCAGAACAAGACCGCAAGGCCTATCGAATCGGCACGGATCATATCCCGTTTCTCCAGAAACCATTCTCCGTTGGGACCATGATGCAGCTGGTCCATGCAGTGCTCGAGGCAGCTCCGCTCTCATTTGAAGACACCGCCAGCAAGTCGAGCGCAAAACAAGACGTTCGATGGTATGGTTAATCTCACGCATCCCGTCGTGTGAATCGCGCCCTCTCACAGTCGCATCCAAAAATATTCCGCTCTGAATGATGGTCTCCACCTGGGCCGTTGCAGTTGATCATCGCTAAACCAAAAGCAGGTGCTCCTCACAGTCTTCTCGAGCGAAGACTATGTGTTCCGATGTTTCTTTACGCTCTGCTTGGAGGTGGCCTGTCGGAAAGGTGAAGCGCTCGGCATGCGCTGGTCCGACTTCGATACGACGCGGCTG
>DATEPD010000429.1:0-2490 GCA_035273365.1 Nitrospiraceae bacterium
AGAAGTCAAGCTGCCCGAGCAGAAGAAATATGTGAAGTACACACAAAACTACAAAAGCCGCGCGATTGTGGACTTCGACAAGGGAGACATTCTCGTCGAAACGGTCGACGATCAAGATCCACGGCGCAGTTTAAAAAATGCTATCGTGACGACGCTGTTGACCCCTCAAGACCCCCGAGCTGTCGACTTGTTTTCCGATAAGGAGATCGTGCTGACTGGAGACAGGGAGCCCTACCTTCTTGGATTGGTCCTCGACCAGGAGGGCGAAGCGATTCGAACGCCGAACGACGCGGAGCCATTCGCTGAGTATCTGCTCACCAGTAAATCAGGCACGCGGGATGTCGACCAGGAAGGGACGAAGAAGACGGCGACCTACGTCACCATAAAAATGGCGGCCAACCTCTCGCAGAAGCAAGCCGAGAAATATCGTCACGTCGTCCAACAGTTTGCCGAGCAGTACAAGATCAGCCCAAGTCTCGTCTTCGCGATCATTCGCACGGAAAGCAACTTCAATCCCTACGCCGTCAGTTCGGCACCGGCTTACGGACTCATGCAGCTCGTGCCGACCAGCGGAGGCCGCGAAGCCTATCGCCGTGCGAAAGGACAGGACGTCGCTCCCTCACGTGATTATCTATTTGACCCTGAGAATAACGTGGAACTGGGCACGGCCTATCTCAATGTCTTGATGTTCAACCAACTGGAAGCGGTAGACCATCATGTGTCACGCGAGTACTGCGTGATTTCAGCTTACAATACCGGCCCGAGCAACGTGTTCCGCACCTTTTCGCGCGACCGCGTGGCTGCCGTCAACCAAATCAACAGCCTCAAGCCTGCCGCCGTCTATGACCAACTGCGGGCGAACCTGCCGTACGAAGAAACCCGCCACTATCTCCAAAAAGTGACGACCTACCGCAAGGCCTTCGTCAATTCATCGGACAACTCGAATTAATAAAGCCCGCGCAGCACATGCTCCGGTCGGAATCCGAGTCCGATCATCCGAGCGGGAATTCTTCGGAGGAAAGGAAGCCACGCCAGCAGCCGGACTGGGAATGGCAGCGAAAATCCGTCCTCTTCGGTCAGTGCGCGCCTGATCACGCGATCCTGAATCGCGAGCTGCACTCGTTGCGTCATGCGGGTCGGCCATTCGCGCCGATGCTGGACCATCTGGAGATCTTGGAGTGTCGGTCGTCCCGTACGTAACGGCGCAGTCAGCAGATTGGCCGTCGCGACCGCATCCTGGATCGCCAGGTTGATCCCGACACCACCGACCGGTGACATAGCATGCGCTGCATTGCCAATGCAGAGCAGCCCTGGTCCGTACCACTGCTTCAATCGATCGACTTGCACAGTGAGGAGCTTGATCGGTTCCCAACTTTGGAGTTCTTGCACACGATCCGCCGCAAACGGTGCCAGCTGAGCGATGCTCTCGCGGAACGAGACCAACCCCTTCGACTCGATGTGACCACGGGAGCCTTTCGCGATCACAAACCCGCATTGCCAGTAGTCTCCGCGGTTCAACATGATGAAGATGCGGCCGCGGTCAAAGCGACCCATCGGATCGACAGGATCACCGGCCCGCCGCGAGAGCCGGAACCACAGCACGTCCATTGGCGCCCCAAATTCTTTGATCGAAAGGCCGGCCCGCGCTCGCACCACGGAATGTCGGCCATCGGCACCGACCACCAAATCTGTGCGAACCTCCATCGCTCCTTCTCCCGTATTGACGGTGAGCCCGACGATGTGATCGCCGTCCCGGATGAGATTCGTCACCTCTGCGCTCATACGGAGCTGAAATGTCGGATAGCGTTTCCCCTCCTCGACCAGGAAGCTGAGGAAATCCCACTGTGGCATGAAGACGATGTAGGGGCAGCGCACAGGGAGCGTCGAGAAATCGGCAAAGGTAAAGGCGACATCACCGAATTGTCCGTTCAGGTGGAAGACTTTTTGGTGCGGCAGCGTGAGGAACCGGTCGAGCAGCCCCAACTCATGCATGACCTCCAAGGTCGAGGGATGCAGCGTGTCTCCGCGAAAATCACGCAGGAAATCCGCGTGCTTTTCGAGTACGAGCACCGGGACACCGGCCCTGGCAAGCAACAGCCCGAGCATCATCCCCGCTGGTCCTCCGCCAGCTATGCAGCAGCGCACGCTGATGGTGCTGGTGGCCATGCCTCCCCCTTAACGTTCGTCCTGGTCAATGGCTTCAAAAATGCTCCCGACAGGAGTGATCACCGATTTGGGATAGAACAGCCATTTGGCGAGATGACGCGCGAGATAGCCGGGATGTCCTTTGGCGCCAAGGAATGTGGCAAATCGATTCCACTCAGCAATGCGTGCTGGATTTATACCGGGAACCGCGAGAAACCACCGAGCCAACGCAGCGTTGTCCCCTGACTGTCGAACGCCGGCGAGGAACTGATCGATGGTGAGACCGAAGTGGCGAAGGAAATACCCGTCTACGCCAAATCGACTGCCAAAGGCCAATTGATAGAC
>DATEPD010000430.1:0-5595 GCA_035273365.1 Nitrospiraceae bacterium
ATTATTTGCTTTACAAGGAGTTGCAATGGAAGACCTGGTTATCGAAGAAGAAGGCGCCTCATCCGCTCTGAAGATCACGCTTGGTGATTTTCTTGTCTTCATTAATTGGATGAATCAAACTGAAAAATCTCTCGATCGGGCTGAAGCCTTGCCGACTCTCCCTGACTTGGATTCCGGTAAGGTCAAAGGCTGGATCCAACTTATACAGCGGTTGGAAGAACGCTTCCGCCGCAGTGAGGAAAAGAAACTAGCGCTCGAAGCGAATGTGATCGCACAAGAAGCACAGTTGGGGCAACTCTTGTCGCATCTGCATGCGAATATCGCGTCACTCTATGACAACCTCGGGCAATCGCAAAAAGCCGAAGATGTTCGTCGCCGAGCTGAAGCACTCCATGTAGGCTCGTGTTAGCAGCCTTCATCCCGGATTTGTCCGCCAGGTTCTCATGACCGCCCGACATAGTCGAAACTTGCATTTGCATACAAGGGGCGGTCATGGTTACTGGGGAGAATGGTAGCGTTTGCCTGTGCCGTCACACGTGTCGGTGGCGTGAAACTCAACGAAAGTTTTACACCTTTCATTTTCCGTATTTTTGCATTTCCTTTGTCCTCCCCCCTTACTTAGTTATAATCACCCTCTCATAGTAAGTTGTTCCTGTCCAGACCTAGAAATTAGGAACCATAATCAGAGATTTGACGATCGCGAGGGTGTCAGATGATCAAAGTCCTTCTCGTCGAAGACAATGATGTCGACGCTCAGCTTACGCAGGATCTTCTTTCTGAATGGAGCAGCGAGGAGTTTCAGGTTACCCGTGTAAAAACGCTAGGAGAAGGGCTCACCTATCTGAGCCGGGATCGATTCGATGCCGTGCTCTTGGACCTGTCACTCCCAGATGCATTCGGTCTCCCGACTGTCAGACAGATTCACGATACCAGTCCGACGATCCCTGTTGTCGTCCTGAGCGGCGTGAGCGACCAAAGTCTGGCTCTTCAAGCAGTCCAACAAGGAGCGCAGGATTATCTCGTCAAAGGCCAGGGTCATCCCGAGCTGTTAGCTCGTGCTGTCCGCTATGCTATTGAGCGCAAACGCACTGAAGAACGCCTGACCTACCTTGCACAGTATGATCACTTGACCGGGCTGGTGAATCGTAGCCTCTTTCGCGATCGGTTAGTGCAAGCCATGGCTCGAAGCAAGCGCATGCATCAACCGATTGGTCTCATGCTCCTCGATCTCGATCGATTCAAAGCCGTAAATGATACCTTCGGCCACGACATCGGTGACGAACTACTTAAAGCCGTAAGTGAACGACTCAAGACCTGTGTGCGGGAAGTCGATACTGTGGCCCGAATGGGCGGGGACGAGTTCACGATTATTCTAGAAGGTGTCTCATCCGATCAGAATATCCTTGTGGTGGCAAAACGCATTACGGAGTCCATTGCCGCGACATTTGAGTTACAGGGCCACCACATCTCTGTCGGTGTCAGCATTGGAATTACGATATATCCTCATGACGATCATCCTGTCGACGAAATACTCAAGCATGCTGATACAGCCATGTATCGAGCAAAAAGGCAAGGTGGCAGTGCCTTCCACCTTCATGAAGCATCTGGGACCCATTCGGCCAATCTCCTCCCGTAATATGCATCGCACAACGGATGTTGACGGAATCAAAACCGGAGACGTCTTCTGACTCCTCTTCGACCTCGCCTACGGTAGATTACGAGCCGATTTCTGGATCGCCTGTGTCCTCGAAATCCCGTTCGTTCATCGTCCGATGTCGCTTAACGGTTGATCCGTGACGATCAAAGTCCCGCGTGGATTGGGAGTAAGAATGTTTGAGCTATCAAGCGACTCCCGATCAGGAGTAGGGTAACAGTCTGGAGTCATTACCATCCCCCAGTGCTGATTCTCGCTGCACCTATTGTCCACAAGAAGCGCTTCTGCATGATGAAAGAGAAGAATTCCGCTCAGCATATTCTCTTGACACCGATTCCTTACAAGCTCCGGGTGGCTCCCAGGATCTCGGACCGCAATACCGAAATGGTGATTCCCCCGGCAAACATTGTCTGCGATCCTCGGCTGTGCCCCGGCAAATACAAAAATCCCCGATTCACGGTTGCCACACACTTCATTCTCGATAAATGTTAGACGCGATTGCGGGCCATATATCACGACACCGGACAGAATACCTTCCATGGCGCGGCACTGTGTCACAGCACATGAAGAATCGAGAAGGTTCATTGCTGAATTCTGATCACTTCCGACGTATCGAAACGTAATGCCGGTAATGCGACCGCTTGGGACCTGCTGGAGATAGAGGGGCCCCCCGCGACGGGAAAAAATCTGTACCTCGTCCCGACCGGCACCCACTAAATGAATCGGTCGCCCCGTGATAAAGACTTTGTCCTCATAGATCCCAGGACGAACAAACACTTGATCATGCTCTCCGGCATCGAGTAGTGCCGCACTTGGTCGCGGGTAGGAGTCGCCGTCATTCACGTCGACGATCAAGGTTTTTCCGCCGAGTGGATTCGGCGGAGGCTCAGTCCTCATGTCCAACTCCCTTCACCGTGTCCTTCTTGCGCTCAAGGTCGCTGCGAGCGATGAGGCGAGCCATACGCTTCGGTCTGCTGAGCCTCTAAGTGAGGCGTGAACACCGCCGGAGGACATTTTCAGTATCCTGCTAACTTACCGAGGGCATTATTTCGGCCATACACACGCATGTCAAGGTCTCTAGAAATCATTAACCGAAGCCACTTCTCGCTTGATGTGCTCCATTCTGTCCAGCTAGGAGTTCACGCACAGATCGTACAAATCTGTCGCTCAAGCAGGGACAGTCTCTTGGCAATGCATAGCATCAAATGGCGCCAAGCTCCTGGATTCTTGTTGGTTTTGACCACACCGGATCATCACGTGGTGGCACGGCGATTGCGACATCACGGGAGGATGGTTACCGACACCTTGCCGAGCAGTATGGAGGTAGGACGATGAAGACACTGAGGATCGGACTCTTAGGAATGATTGTGGTGTTGTTTCCCCTCAATCTTGCCGTCGCTGTCCCCTCCAACGTGCAGGATTCGTCCCGGCACCTCTATGATCGAGTGATGGAGGAATTCAAGCACAGGGATTACGAAGCGGCGCTGGCTGGTTTTCGATTCTTTCTCGAACTTCACGGGCAGTCCTCGCTGGCAGCCAACGCGCAATATTGGGTGGGAGAATGTCAGTATCGATTAGGGCGTTACAAGGAAGCCTTGAAATCCTTCCACCACGTCGTGTCCTACTACCCACTCAGTCCGAAGCTTGGTGCCTCTACGTTAAAGATTGGGCAAATCTACACGAGGCTGAAGGATCACGAGAAGGCCCGTATGATGTATGAGCGAGTAGTCGATCAATATCCTGAAAGCGCTGAAGCAGAGTTGGCACGGAAAGCCCTCGACGTAGCGCCGATGCGAGACGAGGAAACGACACCTCAGCTGACCGGTAACAATTCTTCCGATTAGGTCTATATAAAGATAGGCAGGGGCGCGTCAATAATACGCAGTGACAATCACTCATCATCGTTAACGCCAAGCAGCTTAGCGAGTTGAGGCACCGTATACGATGTATGGGGCTGCAAGGTGGTCAATACGATGCCTGCTGCCTGTAAGACTAACTGGATATCCTGCCTCCGAGAGACCTCGTGTGGCTGGGAAGGGAAACCGTCCTCAAGCAACACAACCTGCTCTGCAGCCTTCGTTCCTGGGTGGACCAACACAAAGTCGAGTTGCTTCAGTGCGATCTGTCTCAACACTTGTGATCGAACCGTCCCTTCTGCTTCGACACTGACAACAGACCAAAGCGGAACGCGCGGAAATACAAGATAATGGTCTTCTACGGCTAAACGTATGAGATTGTAGAGCCCGAGATCCGTATCAGTCAGCAGAGGCTGGGGACGTAGTGTGACACCAGGAGGAAGAACAAATGCCTCTTTTCTCGGCGGTACAATGGTTGACGAGACCCTTAGCCGCCAAATCAGGAACACCAGACACACAATGGCAAGGCCAATGAATACGTTCTCCATCCTATAGCTATCTCCCGGGAAGGAACTCACGCCAGCGAGGCCCGTTCGGGACTATTGTGCCAAGTAGTACCGGATGATTCGCGCCCGTTACAGACGGGATGTTGCCCCACTGCCCCATCACGGTTTGATAGGCCAAGAGGGCAAAGGCTACGGCCTCAAACACCTTACTGTCCCACCCCAGGGCCTCAAATGTGGTGACAGGAACCGGAGCGAATACCGTTGCGAGATGGCTCATGATCGCACGGTTACGGACGCCACCGCCGCCTACCACCACTTCATCGATTTCACCGCTGATCCACCGTCGCGAGGTTCCTACCGCTTTGGCCGTCCACATACTGCAGGTTGCCAACAGATCCTCGATTGAGAGGCTTCGTTGCTTTTGAATCGCGATCAGTTCCTCGATGACATCAGGACCGAATGCTTCCCGCCCGGTCGATTTTGGTGGTCGTTTGGACAGAAAGGGATGCGCGAGCAACTTGCCCAATAACCGTGAATCGACCTGCCCTTTCATGGCCAGTCTTCCATCACGATCCATCAGCAGCCGTCCATCGGTCACATGCACCATAAGACTATCCAGCACCATATTGGCCGGCCCCGTATCGAATGCCTGCACCCCACTGAGGTGTCCCCCCTTCGGCACATACGTCACATTGCTGATGCCCCCAAGATTCACCACCAACCGTGCTTTTCGGGCATGTTTCAAGAGCAGCGTATGTGCTACAGGGGCCAGCGGAGCCCCTTGACCTCCTGCGGCGATGTCACGGGAACGGAAATTGGCCACGGTGGTAATCCCCGTTCGCTCGGCAATCACGGCTGGCTCGGCGATTTGCAGGGTTGAACGAATAGCGCCGACACCCGGCGCATGGATGCCATGCGGGAGGTGGTGTACAGTTTGTCCATGAGAACCGATCAACGCCACATCGCTCGGTTGGAGTTTCGCTTGCCGAATCACGAGCAATGCCGCGTTCGCAAACCATTCACCAAGCAGCGCATTCAGGTGACAGACATCTGCGACCGTCCCGGAAACTGACGCGGAGAGAATGCGCTGTTGCAACGAGCGTGGATAGGCCAGCGTATGTGCAGTGAGCGTCCGTGCCTTCAGAGCTCGACCTCGCCCGGTAATGTCTACGAGTGCTGCATCGACACCATCGCCCGATGTTCCAGACATGAGTCCTACGACGTGCATTCCTTTACCCTCTCTCGTGGTTGTCTTGTTGAGCTGTAGGATCGTTACGCTAATAGAACTATCCGGCGGGGTCAAGCAGGGAAGACATCGTAACCCAATTCTAACGGGCTGAAAAAACTATTTCGGCATGTGAGACCTTGGAGGTCCGTATGTCCGAAGTCCGAAGGGATAGGACACGACGTCTTATGCGTTACCTGACACAATCTGTGGCCCATAGTGGACGTTTTCGGCATCCGTTCGGGCGATTAACCTCAAGCCGTTGCGTTGACAACGAAGGGACCCAATGTTAGCGTCCTCACCCATGCCGAATTGTCAATTGGTGCGCCTTCTCTTGGCGGTCCTTGTTAGCCA
>DATEPD010000431.1:0-12852 GCA_035273365.1 Nitrospiraceae bacterium
TCGTACCTCTTACCGCAGCAGGGCGAGGCCGCGAATTGTCTCAAGAGCGGGTTCCCAATGCCCCAGGATCCGGATCCGGTGTTGTGATCGATCCGGACGGACACATCATTACAAACAATCATGTCATCGGCGATGCGACGGAAATTGAGGTCAGGTTTTCCGATAAATCCAAGTTGATCGCACAAGTCGTCGGGAAGGACCTGGATACAGACTTGGCCATCCTTAAGGTGACCGCCGACCATCCTCTCCCCAGCGCAAAATTCGGAGACTCATCGACCGTGCGCGTCGGCCAATGGGTCCTCGCCGTGGGGAATCCGTTTGGACTCGATCGGACCGTCACGCTCGGCGTCGTCAGCGGAATCGGCAGGGAGAACATCAATCTTTCGCGCTACGAAAACTTCATACAGACGGATGCGTCGATCAATCCGGGCAACTCAGGTGGCCCGCTCTTCAACCTGCGTGGCGAAATCATCGGCATCAATACCGCCATCATTAACTTCGCCCAAGGGATCGGGTTCGCGATTCCCTCCAACATGGCGAAGCAGGTGATGGAGCAATTGCTGAGTCAGGGACGTGTGACACGAGGCTGGTTGGGCGTCAGCATACAATCACTCACGACGGAGTTGGCACGCAAGTTCGGCGTCAAAGAAGGCGAAGGGGTCTTGGTGAACGAAGTCTTTGACAAGGACCCAGCTGCCGCAGCCGGTATCAAACCCGGCGACATCCTGACCCATATCGACGGCACCCTGATCGACACGCCGAGTCGGCTCTCTCGCGTGGTGGCGGGATTACTCCCGGGTACGAGGACAAAGGTTGAAATTATTCGTGATCAGCAGCGCCTGGTGCTGGATGTCGCCCTTATTGAACGACGCGACCGCACCGTGACCGCCTCACTTCCCCAGCCACGCCCTGAAGTCAAGGAAATCAAGCTAGGCTTTGAGGTACAAGCACTGACGCCTGGCCTAGCCGATCAATTCAAGCTACGGGACAGCCGGGGCGTCCTGATCACCAAAGTAGACCCCGGCGGCCTTGCTCAAAATGAAGGCCTGCAGGAAGGAGATCTTATCAAGGAAGTGAACCGCGCCGAGGTAGGATCGGTCGAAGAATTCAATGGGGCGATCTCCAAGGTCAAACCCGGCGATACCGTTCTGCTTCGTGTGCTAAGAGAAAGCCGCACATTCTATGTAGTGCTCAGATCAACCGAGCCCTGATCGTTCAATGCGTTGCCGAGTGAGTTTCCACTTTATGTGTCTCGATGATTCGAGCCGCAAGTTCACGAGGCACTTCGTCGTACCGGGCGAATTCCATGGCATAACTCCCCTGTCCTGCCGTTAAGGAATTCAGTGCCGTCGCATATGCGAGCAGCTCCGCCAGTGGAGCAAGGGCTGTAATCTGCTCAGTATGGTCCTTGGCCTCCACATGGAGGATCCTCCCCCGGCGCGCATTCAAGTCCCCGATCACACCCCCCATGCAATCCACCGGCGCCTCGACCTCGACTGTCATGATTGGTTCCAGTAGGACGGGGTGGGCCGTTTCTAACGCCTTCTTAAACCCCATCGATCCGGCAATCTTAAATGCCATTTCGGATGAATCGACTGCATGGTACGACCCATCGTACACAGTAACCCGGCAATCCACGACGGGAAACCCTGCCAAGCTCCCATGGTGCATGGCTTCGACCACACCCTTCTCAACCGCCGGAATAAAATTGCGTGGGATGGCTCCGCCAACAACCTTGTTTTCAAACTTGAATCCTTCGCCTCGCGGCAGAGGAGCAACTTCCAGCCAGCAATCGCCGTACTGACCATGTCCTCCTGTTTGCTTCTTATACTTGCCCTGCGCTTGTGCCGTGGTGCGAATGGTTTCGCGGTACGGAATCTTCGGCATATGAAGCACCACTTCCGCACCGAATTTACGCCGCAGTTTTTCAAGTGCAAGATCGATATGCAACTGGCCCATCCCGCTTAACACCATTTCCTTGGTGTCGGCATGTCGCGAAAATTCGAGCGTGGGATCTTCTTCTATCAACTTATGCAGGCCGAGACTAATTTTCTCGATATCGGCCGTGGACTTCGGCTCGATTGCAAAGGACAGCACAGGCCGAGGGAGCGCCGGCCTCGGATAACAGATGGGAGCATTGTCGTCACAGAGCGTGTCACCGGTCTGCGTATCTTTGAGTTTCCCAATCGCCACAATCTCGCCGGCTCCTGCTGAAGGTACGGTCGTGTGTTTTTTCCCCAATACTGTATAGAGATGCCCGCTTTTCTCTTTGCTCTTCCGAGAACTATTGAAGACCGTTGAGTCTGCGTGAAGGACCCCCGACAAAACCCGCAGATAAGACAGCCGTCCGACAAACGGGTCAATGAGCGTCTTGAACACGATCCCTGAAAATGGGTCTTCTTGAACCGCACGCCGGCTCCCCGCCTCTCCGGTATTTGGATGTAGACCTTCCAAGGGAGTTCTCGCCGCCCGGTCCATCGGAGATGGCAGGAAATCGACGATCGCATTCAGGAGCGGAACGGTCCCGATATTCTTAAGAGCCGAACCACTGTAGAGCGGAACAATCGTGCCGGCCTGCACGCCGAGGCGAAGTTCATTGATGAGGTCTTCCTGCGCCAACTCCCCCGCAGCGAGATACTGTTCCAGTAATCGATCATCACGCTCGGCCACCGCTTCCTGAATGCGCTTTCGCGCATCCCCTACCACCATACTCGCATGTTCAGGTATTGGCAGCTGCTGAACCGTGGAATTCTCCGTACGCGAAGTGATGACGCCTTGTTGAAGGAGATCCAGTACCGCCTCAAGCTGGACACCATTCCCGAATGGCAACGACATTGGCAATGGCGTGATTCCAAGATCGCGTTGGCACATCGCGCCAACCTCGTCAAGGGAAGTGCCGCTATTATCCAATTCGTTCAGAAACAGAAGACAGGGCAAGCCGAGTGCTTTGACGCAGGACCAGGTTCTGATGAGTTCGCTCCGGATCCCCGACGAGGCGCGCACCACGAGAATGACGGCATCCGCTGCTCGGAGCGCCACAATGGTTTCCCCAAGCAAACTGAGTGCGCCGGGCGGATCGATAAGATTGATGGTGGTGTGATTCCAGGAACAACGGAGGAGACTCGTACTGACAGAACTGCGCCGTTGCACTTCTTCCGGCTCAAAGTCCGAGACGGTCGTACCTTGTGCGATCGAACCGAGGTGGGGGACCGCGCCGGAGGCAAAGAGCATGGCTTCGGCCAGCGAGGTTTTCCCGGCACCGGCACTGGAAATCATGGCCACATTTCTGAGTGACTTCGCGCGTTGCTCGTTCATGGGGGCCCTCCTCATGAAAACCGAAAGACGGTTCACATCTTCCGGAAATAATGGTCTGCCTACATTACAACTCTCCCTTCGATCATGCGTCAGAATCCTGGCTCGTCAGCCATCCCTGATCCGCAAAGCTAATATAGCGTCCATCGCCGACAACGAGATGATCAAGAACCCGAATCCCCAGCACCTCCCCTGCCGATACTAATCGTGCCGTCAAAACACGGTCTTCCTGGCTCGGCGTGGGATCCCCACTGGGATGGTTGTGCAGGAAGATGACTGCCGCAGCGGACTCTCGAACCGCCATAGTAAAGACTTCACGCGGATGAACAATACTGAGGGTCAAGCTGCCTTCCGATACGGTCGTGTCCCGCATGATGGCATGCTTGGCATCCAGTAAAATGACTTTGAAGACTTCGTGACGCAGATCGCGCAAGGTCGGATGATAATGGGTGAAGAGGTCACGGCTGGATGTGATTCTTGTCCCTTTTGTCAGCGAGCCGGCAAGGGCACGCTTCCCCAATTCAAGTGCTGCCTTCAATTGAGCGGCCTTCGCCTCCCCGACACCTGGCACCGCACAAAGTTCTCCAATTCCGCATTGAGCAATTCCAGCCACGCCTCCGAGTCGATCCAGGACATCCATCCCGACTTGTACGGCCGAAGACCCGTGACGCCCAACCCGAAGGAGAATCGCCAGGAGCTGCGCATTGGACAGCGCCTGCGGGCCCTGGCTCAGCAATCGTTCGCGCGGCCGTTCTGTTTCAGGCCATTGCGTGATGCTTTGTCCTTCTCTCTTGCTGGCCATTCATCCTCTTTGCACAAAAAGTGACACTCTGAACGTTTTGGTACTAGAGCTCCCCCTCTCGGCACCCCTTGCTAACAAATACGTACCCCTAAACTGTTGAAATTACGTATGGCACCTAATTGGTGCAGTATTTGCTTTTGGAGTGGCGCAGCAGTACACAGCCACCCTGGGAGGATTCAATGGAATGTCCGAAGTGTAAAGGGCTCATGATGCTTGAGCGATTCTCAGACTTCTTTTTAATTTTCTACGCCTGGAAATGTATCAACTGCGGAGCGATCATCGATCGCACCATTTCGAATAATCGCAGGAAAAGCTTGGCCGCTCGCAAACCGCAGGCAGTGGCGACCCCATAGAATAATTGCAACTCATCGTCTCACTGATGCATCGCTCAAGTGTTCCCCGCCTGATCGCCAGGCGGCATTATAGGCACAAGCTCGAAACTCGTCAAAACACTTCCATTACTTTTCTCCATCTTTTCTGACTCTCACATCCGCGCCGGCTCCATTCTCACACCGCGATTGACCACAGTCATCTTGACCCCTTCAAAAACGCTATGTTAGAGTCACCTGCTCCGAAAATGTCTCTCACCTTATAGTATGCGTGTTATTGCCGGGTCTCACCGAGGTCGCCGCTTAAGTGGGCCAGAAGGGACAGCACTACGTCCCACATCAGACAAAGTTCGTCAGGCCATTTTTTCAATTCTGGGAGCCCAAGTATTCGGAGGTCGCTTTCTAGATTTGTATGCAGGTACGGGAGCAGTCGGGATCGAAGCACTGAGCCGGGGAGCGACATCCGTCACATTTGTCGAGTCAGATCCCAAGGCCGTGAAGCTGTTACAAAAAAATCTACGTGCCTGCCGGCTGCTTGACCGAGTTCAGGTTCATCTGGAAAAGACCGCCGCATTCCTCGATCACAAGGACCGCTGGGGTGGCCCTTACGATGTGCTGTTTGCCGATCCGCCCTATGCCGCTCTGGATGAATTGGAAATCATCACCCATGCCTTGCGGCCTGGACTGTTGTCGGAACACGCCATTGTGATGATCGAACGAGACTCTCACACTGAATTGCCCACATTCATCGGCCATGCCTCACTTGTGCGACGATACGTGTATGGCGATACGGCACTCTATTTATACGGTTGCTCAACCTCAGAATCGACCGCATCATGAAAATTGGCATCTATCCGGGAACGTTCGATCCCATTACCCATGGACATACCGACATCATCACCCGAAGCTTGCGAGTCTTTGATAAAGTGGTCGTTGCCGTGGCACCCAATCCGTCGAAGCATCCACTCTTCACCCTGACCGAACGGCTGGAGATGATCCGGATCGTGATGGAGAAGATGAAACAAGTCGAAGTGACACATTTTGACGGCCTACTTGTGGATTATGTTCAGGGATACGGTGGTCATGCGATCATCCGTGGTTTGCGGGCGATCTCGGACTTCGAACATGAATTTCAGATGGCCCTCATGAATCGGAAAATCGCCAAACAGGTTGAGACCGTATTCCTCATGCCCAGCGAGGAATACTCCTATCTATCGTCAACCATCATTAAAGACGTGGCCAACCACGGCGGGTCGCTCACGGAGTTTCTGCACCCCGAGGTTGCGCGACAACTGCAGGAACGTATTAGGAGTCTGAAACTATGAAGCTTGCAGCACGAGCGGGGCGAATTACCCCCTCCCCCACCTTAGCTATGGCCGCAACCGCAAAGGCCATGGCCGCACGCGGCATTGACGTGGCCGATTTCTCATCGGGAGAACCGGATTTTGACACACCGGAACCGGTCAAAGCCGCTGCGGAAGCCGCCATTCGCGAGGGGTTTACGAAGTACACGCCCTCTTCTGGCATCGATGAATTGCGCCAGGCCATTATCGACAAGCTTCAGGTGGAACAAGGACTCCGCTACGAGAAGTCTCAAGTGCTGGTCTCCTGTGGCGCCAAACATTCACTGTACAACCTTGCCGAAGCACTGCTTGAAGCAGGCGATGAACTTATCATTCCCGTTCCCTATTGGGTCTCCTATGCCGATCAAACCTTGTTAAATGATGCCACACCGATTTTCTTGCCGACGCGTGAGGAGGATGGATACGCCATTGATACCCATGAATTGGCACGACTCATCACACCGCGTACGAAGGCGATTATCCTCAATAGCCCCTGTAATCCAACTGGGGCGACCTATGATCGGACGACGCTCGAACGCCTGGCGGAGCTGGCTCTCCGCCGGGATCTCCTGCTGATTTCAGATGAGATTTATGAAAAAGTTCTCTACGACGGAGCGACGCACACGAGCATCGCCTCGTTAGGACCGGAGGTCGCAGCCCGTACCGTCGTGATCAATGGTGTCTCAAAAGCCTATGCGATGACCGGCTGGCGAATCGGCTACGCAGCAGGCCCGAAAGACCTATTAACTGCGATGGCAAACATTCAAAGCCAGAGCACGTCCAACCCCTGTTCGATTTCTCAAAAGGCTGCCGTCGTAGCCTTGCGCGAAGGTGCTGCGTTCACAGAACAGATGGTTGCGGAATTCGATCGGCGACGGCGTGTCATGGTCGAACGCCTGAATGCAATGCCCGGCGTTCGCTGTCGAATGCCCACCGGAGCTTTTTATGCGTTCCCCAACGTGAGCGGGCTGCTCGGGCGGCAGAGTTCAAGCGGAACCATCGCGACTCCGACCGACCTTGCGAATTACCTGTTGCAGGGGTCTCAGGTTGCAGTGGTTCCCGGTGAACCGTTTGGAAGCACCCAGCACATTCGACTGTCGTATGCGACCAGTATGGAGACGATCCGCAGAGGAATGGATCGCCTCCACGCGGCGTTCAAGCAGCTTACCTAGCAGAAGAAGACCGTTATTTAGTTATTTGGTTTGTCTCGTTTGTTTGGTTGAATGAAACTAAACTAACCAGATAAACAAAACAAACCAGAAGAACCAGACAGACCGGGCCAGATGGAGGAAACGACACGTGCCAATCTACGAGTACCAGTGTGACGCCTGCACGAATAGGTTTGAGGTCAAACAAAGTATGAAGGACGACCCCCTCACCATCTGCCCGCTTTGCGGAAAACATGTACGCCGACTTATTTCATCGCCTGCCATCATGTTCAAAGGAAGCGGATGGTACGTGACAGACTACTCCGACAAAATGAAGCCGTCCGCAGACAGTGAAGCACCAGCTTCCACGACTGAAGAAAAGAAAGAGGCCGCGTCAAAAACCTCCGACCAGACGACATCTACGACTCCCTCTGCCCCGGCTTCTCCCCCCGCATCCACTCCAGCAAGCACTCCATCAAGCGCAGCCGCTAGTACCTCAAACACAGCAACGTCCGGGCCGGCCTCTTCCACAACCAAATAGACGGCCAAGACACTGCACACTAGCGTGTGCGTGTGGCCTTCGTCGGAGCCTTCTTCTTGGCCGGAGCCGTTTGCTTGACATTTGCGGATGGCTTGACAGTGCCCGCCTTCGGCGTTGCGGCCTTCGCAGACTTCAACAGCCGTTCTTGTGCCGCCGACAAACTATTTTGCAAACTGTTGATCATGGTCGACTTATCGCGATTCGCCCGAGTCAGATCATCTACTTGCGCCTGCAAATCATCTTTCACCTTCGAAAATGAGGCGAGTTGATTCTGCAACTGGGTCTTCTCCATCGTCACCATCTGTAGCTCAGAGCGCAGTTGTTCTATCTGTGTTTGAAGAGCTGGAGGCCAGTAATCACATCCGGACAGCCCTATCGAAGCCATCGCTATGGCGGCAATCGCAACGAGGTTACGCACCATTACTTTTTGAGTCATCAACGTTCTCCTTTCCCTAGGAACGATATAACCGACTTCACCGACTATCTGGGGCCAGCTGTAGGCCGTGAGCGGCCAATTGTGCCGCAATGACGCCTCGTTCTATTGATCCCTTGCGAATAATTCTGATCGGGCCCCGAACGTCAATGACAGTGGACGGTGGTCCACCAGGAGTCGTCCCTGCATCAACGATCAGATTGAGTTCCTCTCCAAGGTTGTGCTGAACTTCTTCGGCTGTCGTGGGTGGCGGCATGCCTTCACGATTCGCACTGGTGCCGGTCACCGGCCCCACTCGACGCAAGAGATCAACCAGCGGCTGCCAGGCACTGAAGCGGATGCCGACGGAGCCGGTTCCGGCAGTCACCGCATCGGAGAGTCCACGCGCTGCGGCACACACAATGGTGAGAGGCCCGGGCCAGAAGGCGTCCATCAATACGTCTGCTGCATGCGGAATGCTTCCAACGAATGGCTCAAACTGTGACCGGTCTCCGATCAGCACGAGAATCGGTTTTCCTTGAGACCGACCTTTGATTTTCCACAATTTGGCAAGCGCCTGCTCGTCGAACGGAGCCGCCGCAAGTCCATAAAAGGTTTCCGTCGGCAGGGCGATCAACCCGCTTGCTCCGAGCACGCGACGCACCAGATCAGCAAGTACGGGGACGGTAGAAGCCGCGTAGCCCTCGATCGTTGCCATAGCAGGAACTATCCGCTTGCTGCGGCATTACCTGTTGCGTGAAAGCGCCCGGTGCGCGATATCCGTTCGATAGTGAGAACCTTCAAATGCGATCGATCTGGTCACACGATAGGCTTCCTCTTGCGCATCTGCCAGAGTTTTGCCACACCCTGTAATTCCCAACACCCGGCCCCCAGCCGTCGCCACCTCGGTACCGATTCGCCTCGTACCTGCATGAAACACCATGGTCTTTTCATCGGTTCTCATCGGCAATCCTTGAATCCGGTGGCCGATTTGGTAAGACCCGGGATATCCTCCCGACGTCATGACGACACAGACAGCCGTTGCATCATGCCAGTACACAGTCAGTTGATCGAGCCGATGTTCCACCACAGCCTCGATCACTTCCAGCAAATCGGTCTTCAGCAATGGAAGGACAACTTGGGTTTCAGGATCCCCCATGCGGGCATTAAACTCCAAAACATATGGCGTCCCGTTCACAACCATAAGACCGGCATACAAGACGCCCTGAAACGGACAACCCATGCGCGATAACGCTTCGACGGCCGGATAGAGAACCTGCCTGGTGACCTGCTCGCATAGCGTCATGCTGCCGAGCGGTGCAGGGCAATAGGCGCCCATACCCCCGGTGTTAGGTCCCGTATCGCCATCTCCCAGCCGTTTATGATCTTGCGCCGGCAGCATCGGCACGACCGTTCGTCCGTCCGTGAACGCCATGACCGTCAGTTCCTCGCCGTCAAGAAACTGTTCGATCAACACACGCTGGCCGGCCTGACCAAACACGGCATGCTCCATCGAATCGCGGACCGCCTGTTTCGCTTCCTCACGTGTCGCTGCGACCACCACTCCCTTCCCTTGCGCCAGTCCATCCGCCTTCACCACCACGGGAACCTCATGGCGATCAAGATAGGCCAAGGCCGCAGAGACCTGGTCGAAACTTTGTGACTTCGCAGTGAGAATCTTCGCGTTGGCCATGATCTCTTTGGAAAAGACTTTGCTGGCTTCGATACGTGCGGCTGCCTTTGTCGGTCCAAATATTTTCAGCTTGGATTTGCGAAATTCGTCCACAATCCCCAACGCAAGCGGAGCTTCCGGCCCCACGACCGTGAGGTCGATCTTCTCCGACTGCACGAAGGCTTTCAGTCCGGCAATGTCGTCAGCCTTGATCGGCACGCAGGTCGCAAGCGATTCGATTCCCGCATTGCCTGGTGCACAGTACAGAGTGGGTTTACGGGGACTCTGCGCAAGCGTCCACACCATCGCGTGCTCGCGTCCCCCACTGCCGACGATGAGGATTTTCACTGGATAGCCTTCAGAGTGAAGTCTTTCTTCGGAGGATGTTCAAACGGCTTTCCAGCAAGGCCGCAGGCGAAGGTAAAACCGGAGGCATAACTTTCTCACCCACCCTCCCCGAGCTGCAGAGCAGCTCTTTCCTCGATGGGCTACGTTGAGGATTTTGCCGAGCCGAGAACGACGCTGGAGAGTCGTTTCAACATCCGTTAGTGGCGGAAGTGCCGCATGCCCGTCATGATCATGGCCAACCCATGCTCATCTGCGGCTTTGATAATTTCGCCATCGCGAATCGAGCCGCCTGGCTGGATCACTGCCGTGATCCCTGCCTGTGCGGCGGCATCTAAACCATCCCGGAACGGGAAGAATGCATCCGACGCCATGACACAGCCCTTCACCGGCATTTGCGCCTTCATTGCCGCCAGCTTCACGCTATCCACTCGGCTCATCTGACCGGCGCCGATCCCAACCGTCTGCCCCGGTTTAGCATAAATGATCGCGTTGGACTTCACATGTTTGCAGACCTTCCAGGCGAAGGCACAAGCAGCATACTCCTCGTCCGTCGGCTTCCGCACCGTCGGCACTTGCAAGGCGCGTATCTCGGTCAGCACGCCCAGATCACGATCCTGCACAATCAGACCGCCGACTAACTTCTTCAGATCGAAGCCTTCCTGCTTCACCTTCATGAGCGGTCCGACGTCGAGCAAGCGCAGATCTTTTTTGCGCTTCAATTCGGCAAGCGCATCCTCGGCGAAGCCAGGCGCGATGACCACTTCGACAAACGTGGAGGTAATTTCCTTTGCCGCGGCCAAATCCACGGAACGATTGAATGCAATCACGCCACCGAACGCCGAAATTGGATCGGTCTCCCGGGCTTTCACATAGGCATCAACCGGCGTAGCCCCAAGCGCCACACCGCAGGGATTGTTGTGCTTGATAATCGCCACGGCAATCTCGTCGTATTCTTTTGCCAATTCAAGTGCCGAATTGGCGTCGAGAAAGTTGTTATACGACATCGCCTTGCCATGCAGGATCTTTCCACGAGACACCGATGGCTCACTCGAATGCAGCTCCCGATAGAAGGCCCCCTGCTGATGCGGGTTTTCCCCATAACGAAGCATCTCTGCCCGTTCGAATTGCAAGGATAATATTTTGGGGAACTTGACCTCGCTGCTCTGGATCTGTTGTTCGAGATACCCTGCGATGAGACTGTCGTACCGCGCTGTGTGTTGGAAGACTTTCATGGCCAGCTCACGTCGCAATTCATGAGTCACTGTCCCCGCCTTCGCCGCCCCCAGCACGCGGTGGTAGTCGGTCGGGTCCACAACCACCAAGACATCATCGTGATTTTTGGCTGCAGAGCGCAGCATCGACGGTCCGCCGATATCGATGTTTTCGATTGCCTCTTCAAAGGAGCAGTGGGGTTTCGCGATCGTCGCCTCAAACGGATAGAGGTTGACCACGACGACGTCGATCGGTCCAATCCCCTGCTGTTCCATCTGCTGGACATGGGCAGGAACCGAACGCCGTCCCAGTAAGCCGCCATGAATCTTGGGATGGAGTGTCTTGACACGGCCGTCCAGAATTTCCGGTGAGCCTGTATATGAGGCCACATCGGTGACCTTGATCCCTGCCTCCCGCAACGCTTTGGCCGTTCCCCCGGTCGAGAGGATCTCCGCGCCAAGGGCCTCGATCTCTTTCGCCATCTCCACCACACCAGTCTTGTCAGAAACACTGATCAGCGCCCGCTTGATGCCGGCCATGGTTCAACTCCTTGGATCGACTAAAGATGGAAAGGTGAAGTTCAACGCGTGAAAGGCGGGCGAAGAATAACAAATGGGTCAGAGAAGTTCAAGGAGAGAACCGGTGGCGCACCATCTCTCTGCACCGCGATGATTTGTGTTTACGCCGGATTATGGAGTCATGAGCCCCACCCTTCTGTGCAAGGTACATGATTCAAGACCCATTATGCCATCCGCGAACGGCGACCCATCAATGCCCGATTCGTTGCCAGGGAAAGGCCCCTAGACGCTCTTCCTTATAGTGGTCAGAGTCATGCGTCTCTTTCCCCTGCTTCGTTCCCGGCAACGCCCAGTAGTCGAGACCAAACCACTGATTCGTGAGGCTTTTCAAAAATTCCATGTCGGTGCTAGGCCGTTCAAAATCTTGACGGAACGCCGTGGCAAATTCGCTTCTCACATACGCATCGAACACGATCGGTTCGGCAAGCGACTGTCTGAACGGCGTCTGATGAAGCGTCGCGATCTTCCCGCGAATCGGTGAGATCGTGGAGTTGGAGGAACCTAAATGATCGAATACATCGTAACACCATGTCTGTGCGTGAGCGTTGAACAAACCTGTAAGACCCCCGCACAGATATTTCGGCGGCCCGAGGACGACCGAATCCAGCGCACTGGCGTATGCACCGGCCACGACACCGATCTTCGATACCACATCCTTATCGCCGACATTGTCGGCATTTAAAAAGATATGAAAGGCACGCGGGAAGCGTGGGTCCACATAGGCCTGGCCGACATTCGGACCAGCAATACCAAAGACCTTCTGCGGGGAATACCCGTGGTTCGCAAGAATGCGAGTTGCACCGGCGCTCCGTTGCACACCGCCGCTGTGACCGGAGAGATAGAGCCGATCGGCTTGCCCTGCATGACGCATGATGTAAGCGGTCTCATTATAGGCAGGGCCATGCGACAGGTTGAACATGGACCACAGCACGTCGGTAATGGTTCCGTGGCGGTAAGGCGGACTATAGATGTCAAAGTCCGGATAGGCGGCTCTGGTCCACATGGTCCAGAGCCCAGTGTCCTGCCCCCATCTGTCCCCGCCATATATCCCTCGTGAAAGAAAGATCTTGTTACGGATCCGTCCAGGTTCGGGCGCCTTGTCCCAATCCAAATGCTTGGGGCCGGCATTGAACTGAAACACTTGGCCGACGAACG